>JAFDCJ010000456.1 GCA_019312835.1 Deltaproteobacteria bacterium | reverse complement strand
CCTGCATGGTATCCTGAAAAATGGGCTCATGGGTTTTGGGCGTACAGGCGGCCACCACGATGCGGTTTAAACCCTTTTCTTTGATGACCTCCTTCATCATATCCTGGGAATCCTGGGAGCAGGTAAACAGCTGCTGCGATGAATAGACCACATTCGGCAATCCTTTGGCATATTCCTCCACTGCCGTCACATCCACCACGCTGGATATGTTCACCCCGCAGTTGCAGACAAATACGCCGATGCGCGGTTCCGCCCCGGTCACGTCGATCTCATCTGGCAGCTCGACGCTGCGGGTCAGGGTGTTGCGCGCCCCAGCCAGTCTCGTACCGGCCGCACAGGCGGCGGCGCTGGCTTCGGTCACCGAACTGGGGATGTCCTTGGGTTCCTGAAACACGCCGCAGGCATATACACCGGGACGGGATGTCTCAATGGGTGTAAACGGATGGGTTACCGCAAAATTGGATTTGTCCAGCTCGATTCCGAGTCTTTCAGCCATTTCCACGGTGGAATGAGGTACCTGAAGGCCCACGGAAAGGACCACCATGTCAAACGCTTCGATCTGCAGGTTACCGGCGTCATCCATATAGCGGATGCTGAGGTTGCCGGTGTCACCGATTTCATCGATGGAGTGGATGCGGGATTTAATGAAGCGAATGCCGGCGTCTTTGGCACGGTTGTAATATTTCTCGTAATCCTTGCCGAAGGTCCGGATGTCCATGTTGAAGATCACACAATCCAGATCACCTCCGGCATGTTCTTTGGCGATCATGGAATCCTTGCAGGCATACATACAGCAGACCGATGAGCAGTAGCCGTTGCCGCACTGGTTGTTGTCCCTTGAGCCCACACATTGCAGCCAGGCAATTTTCTTGGGCTCGGCATCATCGGAGGGTCGTTTCACGTGGCCCATGGTGGGGCCCGAAGCGCTCAGAAGCCTTTCAAATTCAAGGCTGGTGACGACATTGGGACAGGATTTGTAATGGTAGACATTTTCCAGGTGGGATGGGTCATAGGGCTCACTGCCGGGGCACAGCACCACCGAACCGACATCGAGCTCTAAAATTTCGGCTTGCTGGCTGTGGTCGATGGCCTCGGCCAAACAGGCATCCACGCACTGGTAACACTCGCAGCAATAACCGCAGTTCAGGCAACGGGAAGCTTCCGCCTGTCCGGCGGCTTCCTCATAACCCAACTCGACTTCATCAAAGTTGCCCTGGCGTTTCGCAAGCGGCAGTTCCGCCATTTTGGCCCGTGGCATTTTGGGCTCATCTTCAGGAACCGGTCGATACCACGGATCGTCATACACGATCGGTTCGCGTCCTGCGGCCATATCAAGGCCCTCGATATAACGCCGAATGGATTCGGCGGCTTCTTTGCCGGCCCCGATGGCGCCGATGGCCACCCAGGGACCGGTCTGCAAATCACCGCCGGCAAACACGCCTTCACGCTCGGTGGCAAAGGTCACCGAGTCCACATCGGTGGTCCCCCAGCGGGAGAACGTCAAACCGGTCACATCTTCAACGGAAGACAGGTCCGGCCGTTGGCCAATGGCCGGAATCAACTGATCTATCTCAATGTCATACTCACTGCCCGGAATCGGAATCGGTCGTTTACGGCCCGAAGAATCCGGTTCGCTTAATTCCATGCGGATGCAACGCAGACCGACCACTTTTCCATCCCGGGTCAGCGCCTCCTGGGGTGCGGACAGATAGGTGATCCGGGTGCCTTCGTCCTCAGCCGCTTGAATTTCCTCCTCCCAGGCGGGCATCTCGTTGCGGGTACGCCGATAAATGATGCTGACCTCGCCGGCTCCCAACCGGACCGCTGCGCGGGCCACGTCGATGGCCACGTTGCCGCCGCCGATAATCGCCACTTTTTTACCGACCTCGGCTTTACCGGACAGATTGACTTCCCTTAAAAACTCTACACCCTGGCGCACCCCATTGGCTTTCTCCCCGGGGATCCCCAACTCGATACCCTTATGGGCTCCGAGGGCCAGATAGACGGCCTTGTAGCCGTTAGCCAGCAGGTCGTCTACCGTAACGTCTTTGCCAAGGGCGGTGTTGGTTTTTATTTCCACGCCCAGATTGGTGATCACTTCGATCTCCTGATCCAGAATCTCGCGCGGCAGCCGGTGGGCCGGGATGCCGACTCTGAGCATCCCGCCCGCTTCGGGCAGGGATTCGTAAATGGTCGACGTAATCCCTTTGCGTGCCAGGTGATACGCACAGGAAAGACCTGCCGGTCCGGAACCGATAATGGCAACCTTCTCTTCTCGGGCGGGCGCGCATTCAAGCTCCACTTCCCGGCAATCGAATTGGTCGGCCGCCAGCCGCTTTAAATCCCGGATGGCCACCGGTTGGTCGACATCGCACCGGCGACAGGCGTCTTCACAGCCATGGGGGCAAATTCTGCCCAGGACGCCGGGCAAGGGCAGATCCTCCATGATAATTTCCAGGGCTTCCTTGTATTTGCCCACCTTGACCATGTTGACATAGCCCTGGACGTTCAAACCGCCCGGACAGGCCAGACGGCAGGGCGCCTTATCGCCTTTGTCAATGGCAAAAGCACCGGGTATGGCCTGGGCATATTGTTTGTAGGTTGCTTTTTTGGAAGACAGGCTTTCTTGATACTCGTCAGGCAGATCCACGGGGCACACCTTGGTGCACTCACCGCAGCTCGTACATTTATCAAGATCAATATAGCGGGGGTTTTTTCGAATCCGGGCTTTGAAATTACCCGGTTCGCCTTGCAGGTCTATCAGTTCGCTTTCAGGTAAGAGCTCTATGTTCAGGTGCCGGCCGACCTCGACCAGTTTGGGCGAGATAATTCACATGGCACAGTCGTTGGTGGGAAAGGTCTTGTCCAGCTGGGACATCAGGCCGCCGATGGCCGAGGTTTTCTCCACCAGGCGGACCAAATACCCGGCGTTAGCAAGGTCCAGGGAGGCCTGCATGCCGGCGATCCCACCGCCGAGAACCATTACGGATCCATGCGCTTTTTCGGTCATGTTGCTTTGCTCCTTAATAGTAGGAATTTATTATTGAGATCCAAACAAGGGGGGGCAAGTAATGGTTTGAAGGAAAAATCTTTTATTTCTATGGGTTTGACCCATTTGAGGATGATTTTCACGTCCCGACCAATGGCTGCCTTCCCTGACAATCGATTGAAACCTCTGTAACATGCTCAGTTTAATAAGGTTTCCGAGCTTCCGGTATTCGCAACAGATACCCGTGAAGAGGCGAATTTATTTTGTTTCACGGAATTTGTCAACCCAAATTTTATTCGGATAGGGCTTAGGCAGCGTGGATTTTGAACCATGAATGTTTTAATTTCCAACACTCTTAATGTTGAAACAGGCAAACACATATGATATGTCTTAATTTTCAACACTGCGGTTTTAACGATTTTCCAGAAGGAGTGTCGACATTATGCCGGTCAAACAACCATCGATTACAAACATCGCTCTGGTGGGAGGCGGCGAATTTTGCAAGGAGATTCTCGAAAAGACAACCTCGGTGTACGAGCAGGAAGGGGTCTACGCCCCGATTCTGGCCGTAGCGGATCCGGATCCCGAAAGTCCGGGTATAAAGCTGGCCGATGAATTAGGCTTGCTGACCTTCAACGACTGTCGCCAGCTTTACGACCGGCGCTACAGCATCCATCTGATCATCATGCTGACGCCGGAGCAGAAAATTTTCGACCAAATCCTGCGCACCCGCCCGCCCCGTATCCGGTTGCTCTCCTATAATGTCTTTAAGATCTTTTGGAACGCGATCGGACATGAGGAACGCAAGCTGCGTGAACGTTCTGAAGAGATGGAGACGATTTTAAACGGTATTCAGGATTTTATCCTGGTCATTACACCGGATATGGAGATCATCGAGTGCAATGAATCCTTTCTGACCAAAATGCGGTATACCCGCGAAGATGTCATCGGCAAAAAATGCTTCGAAGTGTATCACAAAATCGATCACCCCTGCGACGCCGGCCTGATGGACTGCCCGCTGAAAGAGGTGGTGCGCAATAAACGCCAGATCCGTAAAATCCAGACCCGGCTGATGCCCGATGGTGAAAACCGGTATTATGAAGTTAACATCTATCCCATCTGGGAAAAGAACGGAAAAATCCAAAAATTCATTCATATCAGCCGCGATATCACCCAGCATAAAAAAGAAGAGGAAGAAATCACCCATCGGCTTGAACAGATGGTTGAAGACCGCACCCGCCAGGTAAAAGAAACCCACGAAAAACTGCTGCACCAGGATAAGATGTCGTCACTGGGAAAGCTATCCGCCTCGGTGGTGCATGAGATCAACAACCCCATTGCCGGTATTTTAAATCTCATTTTGTTAATGCAGCGCATCGTGGATGAAGACGCCCTCGGCCCCGCTGAGGCGGACCAGTTCAAAAAATACCTGGGTATGATGGAAACCGAAACCCGAAGAACCAGCCGGATCGTCTCCAATCTGCTGGCATTTGCCCGCCAGTCCAAAATGGAGCCCAAGCGGGTCAACCTCAATCGCCTGATCGAGCAAACCCTGTTTTTAAACTCGAATCTGCTCAAAATAGACGGGGTCAAGGTAGAAAACAAGATGGATCCGGACCTGCCGGAACTGCTGGGCTCAGAAGACCAGCTGCAGCAGGTTTTTATGAACCTTGTGTCCAATGCCACCGAGGCCATGGAAGCTACCGGAGGCGGTGTTCTGACCATTGAGTCCCGGCACCTTCTCCGTGAAGACAGCCTGCAGGTCAACTTTAAAGACACCGGCCCCGGCATACCCGAAGAAAATATTTCCAAGCTGTTCGAACCGTTTTTCACCACCAAGAAAAAAGGTAAAGGCGTGGGGTTGGGTCTTTCGGTTGCCTACGGCATCATCCAGGAGCACGGTGGTTCGATCTATGTAAAATCAAAGGTCGGGCACGGGACGACTTTTCAGGTTAAATTACCGTTGAAATCTGCTCCAACAAAAAATGACGAATAAAGCCGTTTGGGGTAATTTGGAATTCAGATTGCAGATGACAGAGGTCAGAGGACAGAGGACAGGGGTCCGAAAATTCTGATGGTCAATCTGTTTTCTGTCTTCTGTCATCTGTCCTCTAACATCAGAAACCTGAGGATGGAAAAGATATCACGGAGTAACTAGCAATCATCAACGTAACAGCCGGAGGAAAAGATGAGCAGTGCTAAAATCCTGATTGTCGACGACGAGCTGATCATGCGGGAATCCCTCGGGGGATGGCTTCAGCGAGATGGTCATGACGTGCAAACCGCTTCCAGCGGAGAAGAGGCTTTGGATAAGCTGAAGGAATCCCGCTTTAACATCATGCTGGTGGACATCAAGATGGAGGGGATCAGCGGTCTGGATGTTTTGCAGCAGGTCAAAGAAAGTGACCCCGATGTGGCCGTGGTCATGATCACCGCTTATGGCTCCATCCCCACCGCCATCGAGGCGATGAAAAACGGCGCCTATGACTACATGCTCAAACCCTTTGATCCCAATGAGCTTGGGGTCTTGATCGAAAAGATCATCAAGCACCAGGAACAGGAACGGGAAATGCTTTTTTTAAGGGAGGAGCACAAAGAGCGCACCCGTTTTGAGAGCATGATCGGCCAGTCCAAGCCCATGCAGGACATTTTTGACCTTATCTGTGACGTGGCCCCCATGGAATCAACGGTGTTGATTACCGGAGAAACCGGCACCGGCAAAGGATTGGCAGCCAAAGCCATTCACACCAACAGCCCCCGCTGCAACGGGCCCTTTGTTACCGTCAACTGTGGTGCCATTCCCGAGCATTTAATGGAAACCGAGCTGTTCGGTCATCAGAAGGGGGCCTTTACCGATGCGAAAGAGACCAAGAAAGGGCGCCTGGAGCTTGCCCATGGTGGAACGATTTTTTTAGATGAGGTCGGCGAAATCGGAATGCGCATGCAAATCGATCTGCTGCGGGTGCTTGAAGATCGCGTCTTGTACCGCGTGGGCGGCACCCAGCCGCTGGAAGTTGATTTCCGGGGGATCGCCGCCACCAATCGGAATCTGGAAAAGGCTATCAAAGACGGCAGTTTTCGGGAGGATCTCTTCTACCGTCTCAATGTGGTCTCCATTACCATGCCGTCTCTGAACCAGCGCAAGGAGGACATTCCGCTGCTGGCGGAACATTTTCTTCAGCGTTTTATCCAGGAGACCAATAAATCCATCGATAAAATCAATCGGGAAACCATGGATGAGCTCATGCTCTATGACTGGCCGGGCAACGTGCGCGAGTTGGAAAATGCCATCGAGCGGGCGGTCGTGGTGGGCAAAGAACGTGAAATCATGCCCGAAGATTTACCGATTTTATGCCATGAGCCCCTTCAGGGCCCCAGGAACAACAGCCTGAAGGAAGTTGAAAAAGCGCATATCCGTCAGGTCTTGACGGACAATGATTGGAACATTGCCCGCAGCGCCAAAACGCTGGGCATCGACCGCTCCACCCTTTACAGCAAAATTAAACGCTATGAAATCAAAAAAAGCTGATGGTTCAGGGTTCAGCGTTCAAAGGTTCAAAGGTTGGCAGATCAGAGCTTCTGATTTTTTTTACTTTGAAACCGTTCGGAGAGGCTACCTGCAGGGAGCTGTTCCGGATGGAGATCACTCTGCGGCTCTAAACCCTGAACCTTTGAACCTCGGAACCTTAGACCTATATAACCCTGAACCCTGAACCTTGAAACCTATTTTTTGACTTCCAAAGATCGACATATCATCCTCATTTCTCCGGTGGGTGAGCTGGGACAGGAGCTGGTGGAAGCGGTGGCAGCGGAAATTGAGCGGGTGTTCGGTTTCGCCACCGAAACCGATAGGATCCTGGAAGACATTGACTTTGCCCTGGATCAAAACCGGCAGCAGTACCATTCCACCCTGATCCTGGAACAGCTGGCGGCCGGCACACCGCAACATTGCCTGAAAACCTTGGCCATTGCCCAGGTGGATTTGTTTATCCCCATCTTAACCCATGTCTACGGCGAAGCCCAGCTGGGCGGCACAGCCTGCGTTGTGTCCACGTTTCGGCTCAACGAGAGCCGCTCGGGCACGAATATTGCGCCCAAATACGTTGG
>JAFDCJ010000455.1 GCA_019312835.1 Deltaproteobacteria bacterium | reverse complement strand
TAGCGTTTTGACTTTGGAATTTACCTGCCCTGTTAAATAAATCGAAGATTTAATGCGAAGCATTATTTAGCAGGGTAAATGTTTTGGTGCTTGTTATCTGGAATTTTTTAGCGGCACAGCTTGTATGCAACCAATACGAAATCCATCCTTCAGCTATAAAAGAATGGAAGCTTCGATGAGCTAGTGTTCTTTAAGGCTACCCCTCTTAATGGCATCCCGACCGAATTTTTGGGTGATGGTTTCCACGGTGCGGTCCACGATTTCCCAACTTTTATCGCTTTTTTCGACCCGATCGAAAAGGCCCCGCTGTACCGGGTGGCCCGCAGGTTTAAAGCCCGAGGTGCCCACCCCGATCAGCCGTATTTTCTGGGTCAGCTCGTAGTTGTCCAGTAAAGCGGCGGCGTGCCGGTAAATGGTTTCCGAGGAGCGGGTCGGGGTGCCGATGGTCTTGCTGCGGGTGTACTGTTTAAAGTCGGCATGCTTGATCTTCAGGGTGATGGTCCTGGCTTTAACGCCTGCTTTTCTGAGCTGTCGGGCAACTTCTTCGGATTGTTGTAACAGATATTTGTGCAGCAATTTCTTGTCCCGGGTGTCCTCTCCCAGGGTCCTTTCACTGCTGACGGATTTGTGGGGCGACCAGGGGGTCACCGCGGAGTGGTCCCGGCCGGATGCCAGCTCGATGAGGCGTTGGCCGAATTTGCCCAGCCGGTCCAGCAGCATATCAGCGGGAAACTTATTTACATCCCCCAGGGTCTTGATTCCCATGGACGCCAACCGCAGGTAGGTTTTCTTGCCCACCCCCGCTACTTTCTGAACCGGCAGGCTTTCAATGAATTGCGCCATTTCCCGGGGCTGGATGATGGTCAATCCATCGGGCTTGTCCATGTCCGAGGCCACCTTGGCCAAGAACTTGACGGGCGCCACGCCCACCGAGCAGGTCAATCCGAGTTCTGCCTTAATCGAATGTTTGATATTCCTGGCCACTGCTTCAGGGTTGCCGTGCAACCGCTGGCTGCCGGAAATATCCATATAAGCTTCATCGATGGAGACCACTTCCACCTGGGGGGAGAACTCCCTGAGAATGGCCATGATCTTTTTGGAGACCTCTTTGTAGCGGGCCATGCGGGGGGGATGAACACGCCGTCGGGACATTTTTGACGGGCTTGAAAAATCGGCATGGCCGAGCGAACACCGAACCGGCGGGCTTCATAGCTTGAGGCTGAAACCACCCCGCGATTTGAAGTGCCGCCCACAATAACACACTTGCCCTTGAGCCACGGGTTGTCCAGTTGCTCTACAGAGGCGTAAAAGGCATCCATGTCGATGTGCAAAATCATAGCCGTGCTGCAAGTTGCGGGTTGCGCGTTTCGGGGTGCGAGTTGTACGTTGCGGGTGTCAAACAAGCCTATAAGGTATAGGGTTTAGGGCAGATGGAATTCGGCCTATTTTATATTTTGATACTTTCTGAGCTTTCTACCCTATGCCTTTTACCTGCGGGCTGCCGGCGATCCGCAACCAGATTTCTATTGCTTTCTTGGCAGAATATGCTAAGTTACAAAATTGTACTATTTATGATTAGTCACTACAGAATCGTAATCAATTAAAATTAACATTTTGGGATAGAAAATTTTACCATGAAGCCAATTGAAGAAGTCACCTTGCTGTATGAGATCACCATGGCCCTCAATGAGCACCTGGTGCTGAAAAAATCGCTCTATAAGGTCCTGGATATTCTGTCCAACTCCATGAACATGGTGCGGGGCACTATAACAATTTTAAATCCCCTGCGCAACGAGATAAACATCGAGGTGGCCCACGGCATGACCCGCAATGCCATGGAACGGGTTAAATACAAACTCGGAGAAGGCGTAACCGGGCGGGTGATCGAAACCGGCAAGGCGGTGTCCATACCCAAGATCAGCGAGGAGCCGTTGTTTTTGGATCGTACCGGCGTGCGTAAAAAGAGAAAAGGCCAGGATCTTTCCTTTATCTGCGTGCCGGTCAAAAAGGGCAAGCAGGTTATCGGCGCCCTGAGCGTCGATCGGCCCTTTGACAAATCTTACGCGCTAAAAAGCGGACAGAAACTGCTTGAAGTGATTGCCACCATGATTGCGAGCCACGTGATCAAGCTGGAAACCATTCAAATGGAAAAAGAACGGCTGCGAGAGGAAAACCGCCGTTTAAAGGACGTGCTCAAAGATAAATACAGCATCGGAAACATTGTCGGCAACAGCAACAAAATGCGGGAAGTTTTTCAGATGGTCTCCCAGGTATCCAAAAGCAATGCCACCGTTTTGATCCGGGGAGAAAGCGGAACGGGCAAAGAGCTGGTGGCCAACTCCATCCACTACGGCAGCCTGCGCGAAAAAGGCCCCTTTGTCAAGGTCAACTGTGCCGCCCTGCCGGCGACCTTGATTGAGAGCGAGCTCTTCGGACATGAAAAAGGCGCCTTTACCGGTGCGGTCAAACAAAAGATCGGAAAATTTGAACTGGCCCACAAGGGAACGATATTTCTGGATGAAATCGGGTCCATCGGTCTGGATGTCCAGGCCAACCTGCTGCGCATTCTTCAGGAAAAAGAGTTTGAGCGGGTGGGCGGGCACCGGACCCTGAAAACGGATGTGCGGATTATAGCGGCAACCAACAAGAACCTGGAGTACGCCGTCGAGGAGGAGACCTTCAGGGGTGATCTCTACTATCGCCTAAATGTGTTTCCTATTTACATGCCGCCGCTGCGGGAGCGCAAGACGGATATTTTGTTGCTGGCCGATTTTTTCCTGGAAAAGTACGCCACCGAAAACAACAAAGATATCAAACGGTTTTCCACCCCGGCCATCGACATGCTCATGGAATATCACTGGCCGGGCAATGTCCGGGAACTGGAAAATTGTATCGAGCGGGCCGTGCTGCTGTGCGAGGAGGGGGTGATTCACAGCTATCACCTGCCGCCCACGCTTCAAACCGGCAAGGAATCGGACACCGTCCCCACCCTGTCCCTGGAGGATGCGGTTGCCAACCTGGAAAAAGAGATGATCATCGATGCCCTTAAAAACACCCGGGGCAATATCAACATGGCATCTAAAATACTGCAGACGACGGTCAGAAAGTTTGCCTACAAGGCGCAGAAATATAGCATATCCTATAAACACTACCGCTAAAACTTGTTTCAGAGGCCTCATCTCTTGCCCGAATGCTGCGTTGTAAGCCAGCGGAAAATGCTCACGTACTAACGTGTACGCTCCGCTTTTCCGCTGGCTTACGCCTTGCCTTCAGACAAGATCTAAGGCCTCTGAAACAAGTTTAGTGGTTTGTAAATCAAGCCTTGTTGAACACCTTAATTTTTTTAAATTAGACGTGAAATCCCGCTGCCTTTTAGCGGGGCCATCGAACAAAACCTAAACCTTCTGAGGCCAGTTTAGCGATATTTATGTCTCGTAGAATCGAGCCTTGTTGAATCCCCTAATATTAGCAGTGACCATGATTAAATCTGTCATTTTTTTAATGAGGAAACAACCAGATCTGACACCAGGCTGAGTTGCGCTATGCCCACAGTATCTGAATATTTTGGCAGGCTTTTATTTTGCTGATACGTTGGAGAGTACCAGAATAAAGTCAAGCAAAAATTCTCCACATTTTCAAGGCAACACTTCCCCTGTACCGGTCCAAGCCGGTTTTGATAAATTTTTAATGTACCAGTCTCAGCCATCACAG
>JAFDCJ010000454.1 GCA_019312835.1 Deltaproteobacteria bacterium | reverse complement strand
CTTTCAGGATCCAGATCCGCACTGAATTCAACGTTGCCGTCCCGCCAGGAGAATTCATAGGTTTCGAATTCGTCAGCAGGATCTTTAATATAAAATTCCACACAACCACAAACCGGGCATTTCATTGGTGTCGCTCCTTTGTTAATAAATATAATTTAAAAACCGTTTACCTGAATCTGCAAAGTTACAGTCAGGAGAGTGTTTGGTATTTTGTGTTTGGTGTTTAGTGGATAAGCAGATGGCTGAAATTCTGAATTTCAACTAAACACCAAAAACTAAACACCAAACACCGTTTTTCAATTAAACAGCAACTTTGATATAATCTCCTTCATGATCTCGGTGGTGCCCCCGCCAATGGAAAGCACGCGGTTATCGCGATACAGCCGTTCCACCGGATAGCCGCGCATGAACCCGTAGCCGCCAAAGATCTGGACCGCATCGTAGGTGACCCTGTCACTGGTGCTGCAGGCGAAGTTTTTGGCCATGGATATTTCTTTGATCTGAGTGAGGCCGGCACCTATTTTGGCGGCCACGCGATAGGTAAACTCCCGGCTCACTTCAACCAGGGTGGCCATGTCTACAATTTTATGCCTCAAAACCTGGAAACCGGCCAGTGGTTTGCCGAAGGCTTCGCGCTGGTTGGCGTATTGGATCGAGGCTTCAAGCGCCAGCTGGGAGGTCATATTGGCCATTACCGCCAACTGGAGCCGTTCGGACTGAAAATTGTCCATTATGGCGTAAAATCCATGGTTTTCCTCACCGATGAGATTTTCAACCGGGACCTTACAATCATCGAGGAAAATTTGGGCGGTATCCGAGGCCCACCAGCCGGTTTTCTTCAATTTTTCTGATACGGAGTAGCCCGGGGTGCCGGCCTCAATCACCAGCAGACTGATCCCCTGGGCCCCCCCACCTCCGGTGCGCACGGCACAGGTAATCTGGTCCGCCCTGCATCCGCTGGTGATAAACGTCTTACTACCGTTAACCACGTAGTGGTCATTTGTGCGCACGGCTGTGGTCTGAAGGCCGGCCACGTCCGAACCGCCTCCGGGCTCAGAAATGGCCAGGGCGGCTATTTTGTCACCCATAATGACGGGCCGGGCAAACCGCTCCTTCTGCTCGGAACTCCCATGGCTCAGGATGGGCGGAATCGCAATATTCAGTGAGCCCAGACCGGCGGCAATACCGCCGGAGCCACATCGCATGACCTCTTCCCAGGCGGCGACTTGAAAAAAAATATCCCCCGGGGTTCCACCGTATTCCTCCGGATAGCCGATTCCAAGGATGCCGACGTCACCGGCTTTTTTATAAAGATCCCGGGGAAATTCATTCAATTCCTCCCATTCGTCGACATGGGGAATAATTTCCTTGTCGACGAATTCCTTTACCGATCGTCGGACCATATTATGAGCGTGACCAAAGTACTCCTGGTAGGCGGCGGCATCCGTAAATTCAAATTTCATATTCAGCCTTTATGTTTAATTGGATTTATATTTCCGGAAAATCGGCTGCCTTTAATTCCACTCCGATTTTGCGGGCTTTGGCATTGAAATCTTCCAGCAGTTGTTTCAGGGCCAACCGCTGGCCCTCTTCATAAATTAAATGCAGGGTGGTCAAGCCTTTTTTATGATTGGTTCTGAGATCCGGGGTCAGGCCCAATTCCTCGGCCAGGGGCAGCAAAACTCCCAGTACTTCGTCAATGCTCTGATAACGGTCGTCGGGTTTGCGGGCACAGGCTTTTAAAACGAATTGTCTGAGCGCTTCCGGAATGTCCGATCGGACGGCAGCAGGATCTGGTATATTCTGCTCAAGGTGCATCTCTATAAGAGACAGAAGGTCATCTTCGGGAAACGGACGTTGGCCCGTGAGCATTTCATAGGTGGTGATACCCAGCGCATAGATGTCGCTGCGGTGATCCACAATTTCACCTTCGATTTCTTCCGGGCTCATGAAGGCAACGGTGCCCGAAAATTCAGGATTCTCAGAGCCGGTGGTGCAGGACAGGCCAAAATCGAGCAATTTAACACGGTCGCCGCTTTTAATGAACATGTTGGCCGGCTTGACATCGCGGTGAACGATTCCCTGCTGGTGGGCATATGTCAGCGCCCGGCAGGACTGGATCAGGACGTTGACAATCCGGGGATAGGGAATTTGCTTTTCCCGCTGGATCAATTCTTTGATCGTTTCGCCTTCTCCCAGCTCCATAATGATAAATACGGTTCGGAACAGGTTTTCGATATCGTAGACTTTGATAATATTTTCATGATTCAGGTTGGCAATTATTTTGGCTTCCCGCTGGAATTTGTTCAAGAATTTGGGGTTCATGGCCAGATTGTGTCGCATCATTTTGATGGCCACCGGCATATTCAAGCCGGAGTGTACGCCTTTATAGACAATACTGTAGCCACCGCGGCCGATGATGTCCGTGATGATGTATTTGCCGATGGTCCGCTCGGCGGTTAATTTTCGGCCCGAAAATCGATCGGCAACAAGTTCGGTTAAAAAGCTTCTGAGGTCCGGATTTTCATCGGCAATGACGTCGAACTTGCTGCGACTCAGCCCCCAGAGCTTCAGATCGGTTTCGGCCTCTACATGCGCACTGCGGGGCTCACCGGTCAACATCGCCATTTCGCCAACGACATCGCCTCTGGCCAGGCGTCCAACAGTATAGGTCTCTTGATCTTTTTCCACATACACCACGCAGGCACCATCTTGAATAACAAACAAATGATCTCCGGAATCTCCCTGACGGATAAAGCGGTCACCCGCTTTTACTTCCCGGTAGGTCAGGCTGTTTAGGAGCGAACATAATGCTTTACGGGGGGTGGAAGTAATAAGGTTGGTTTGATGGATAAATTCAAAATCAGATGGATTGGGGATTCCCGGGCATTCAACAGCCGGTGACAGATGGCGGCCGGGTTTTTCCTGCCTGGAGATTTCCAGACCGACTACATAATTATTGGATGAATCGGGTTCTTTCTCTACCCATTTGACGTCACCCTGAAACGTAAACCATAATTTCTCATTGTCACAGTAAGTCAACAAGCTGACGGTTGTTGCGGTTTCTATGGATCTGGGCGCCTTTAAGGCAGCGCCCCCCTGGGATTTATTTATCAGATCCACGTAAAGCGCTACGGGAGTGTCGATGAGGGTGGTACCCGCCTTATATCCGCGGTCTTCAGCCAGAAGATAGCCTAGTTCGGGTGGGTCTAAAGCCTGTCTTGTCCATCTCCTCCGGTTACGTTTGTCGTCCATGGCGCCTTCCTTATTGGCTTAGCCTGAGTTGTCAATGAAGAGGAGTGCAGCTTGACAGGTTGTCAACGGTGAAAATCGGATCGGTGATCGTCCCAACAGTTTGATTTCATAATATTAATTTCTAAATATTAGGGGGTTGCCGGTAACCTGTCAAGACTTTTGTCCGCCCGCGTTCCCATCGAAAATGGTTTAACGCAATTTCTTGACAAATAAAGATGAATATAGGACACAGATATCCTTGAATCTGGAATTTGGATTGTGGTCGCAGAGGCAAAAACAAAGTGCGCAACGTTCTGCAGGGTCCGCTTTGCACGCTGCTACCACGCCCTATGCGCTGTGCCGATCTACCACAACGCGTCTCACCCGAAACGCGCTGCCCGCAGCGCGCAACCCGAACAAGGAGTGAAGAATGAAAGATGTCGTGATCGCCTCGGCCTGCCGCACAGCAATCGGAGCTTTCGGCGGAACCCTGAAAGACAGTCACGCCGCCAACATTGCCAGCATCGCGATGAAGGCCGCTGTTGAAAGAGCCGGTATCGATCCGGCAATTATCGATGATGTCCGCTTTGGCTGCTGTATGGAACCGGTTGATAGCCTTAACGTTACCCGTATCGCCGCCCTGCTGGCCGGCATCCCCGACTCCGTTACCGCCGTCACCATCAACCGGGTGTGCATTTCCGGAATGGAGGCCGTCATCTCCGGCATGGCCATGATTCAGGCCGGTATGGCGGATGTTATCCTGGCCGGCGGTGTCGAACATATGTCGGGAGTACCCTATTCCGTTCCGGGAGCCCGGTGGGGATGCCGCCTCCAGGACAATGAATTCGTGGACAATATCATTCGGGGACTTCACTGCGGCTCTCACGTCATACCGCATCCGGAAGACGGCCCCGTGGATGCGGAAGTGCCTCCCTTGAGCTATTTCAAAGGCAAACCCTACATCATGGGCCATACCGCCGAGTTCATCGCCCAGCACCTTGATATCAGCCGGGAGGAGATGGATGAGGTTGCGCTCAGAAGCCATAATAACGTGGAAAGAGCCACCAGGGACGGTTCCTTTGAAGAAGAAATTGTCCCCATTGAAATTACCCGGCCCAAAGGCGATCCGATTGTTTTCAATAAAGACGAGCACTTCAGACCCGGCATGACCATGGAAAAACTGCAGGCCCTGCCGCCTGCCTTCGTTCCCAAGATCGGCAAAGTCACCGCCGGCAATTCGAGCGGCATTAATGACGGCGCCGCCGGTCTGATCATCATGTCAGCCGAAAAAGCTGATGAGTTGAGCATCCAGCCCCTTGCCAGAATTAAGGCCGTTGCCAGGGGCGCATGCCATCCGTCGGTAATGGGCCTGTCTCCGGTTCCGGCGGTCAACAATCTTCTCAGCAACAGCGGCCTGAAAATTGGAGATTTCGAATTGATTGAAGTCAATGAGGCCTTTGCAGGCCAATACCTGGGCTGTGAAAAGGAGCTCGGCTTGAATCGAGAAATCACCAACGTCAATGGGTCGGGAATCGGCCTGGGACATCCGGTCGGGGCAACCGGTGCCCGTATTATCGTCACGCTGATTCATGCCATGAGAAAAAGAGGCAACAGCCCTGGTTTGGCGACGCTGTGCGGCGGCGGCGGCGTGTCCATGGCTTGTGCTGTAGAATTAGTTTAAAATCACCATCTTTTGCCCGGGAGCTTCGTTATGAGTCAGTTCAAAATGCTCACGTACTGACGTGTACGCTCCGCTTTTGAACTGACGCATGCCTCGCTCTCGAACAAAATCTGGCAATTTAAAACTAATTCTATTGTATTAAAAAATAGCTTTATATTTGTCCTGGAGTTTTAAATAACAAGCAGTTTTTCTACTTATCGAAGGAGGCTGAGAATGAAAAGAGTACTGTCTTACGGGGTCATTTTTTTCTTGTTGATGTTGTTTCCTGTTTGTTTGATGGCAGCAGACAACATCGCTGAAGCCGACAAACTGTTCAATCTGGGAGGAATCGAAAACTACAAGCAGACCATCGAGCTATTGGAAAAGGAGCTGAGTGCAAATCCAGACAGCTACGAGGCGAACTGGAAATGCGCCCGGGCTTACCGCGAATACGGCAATGATGCCAAAAAGAAAAAGGTCGAAGGCTGGAAGAAGATCTGCGCCGAGTACGGCAAAAAAGGGATGCAATATGCCCTGAAAGCCATCGAGCTGAATCCCGACAGACCCGACGGGCACTACTACTATGGCCTCAATGTCGGTATCTACTCCGATGGCGTCAGCATTTTTACGGCCCTGTCCGAAGGCCTCAAGGACAAAACCCAGAGCAGCTTCGAGAAAACCTATGAAATCGATAAAACATATAAAGAGGCCGGGCCCATGCTCTCCCTTGGCCGCTTCTGGGCGGTTCTCCCCTGGCCTATGCGGGATCGTGATAAATCGCTGCAGTTCTACCGTGAATACCAGGCTACCAAATATTTCGCCGATAACCTTGAAGCGCATTTCTACATCGGCGAGCTGCTGTACCAGATAGGCGGAAAAGAAAACAAGGCCGAGGCCAAAGGCTTGCTGGAGAAAGCAGCCCAGTCCGAAGATCCCTATTTCGCCGATCAGGCCAAGGATCTTTTGGACAAAATCAAGTAATATAAAGTGGTATACGCAATTTGTGATTTGTGATTTCCGATCGTATGAGAGTATAGCAAAAAGCAACCATTCGTATGGGT
>JAFDCJ010000453.1 GCA_019312835.1 Deltaproteobacteria bacterium | reverse complement strand
CGAATCTCCTTTATGGAGATATTTTTCAATCAGGCGAATACATAAGGTCGTGGTCGGGTGGGTACCGGTGCCAAAGGCCATGCCGGGATCCAGTTCCAGAACGATGTCGTCAGGATCGGCTTCGTACTCGCACCAGGTGGGTTTGACAACAATTTTTTTCCCGATTTTTTGAGGTTCAAAAAAAACCTTCCAGGCCTCGGCCCAGTCTTCTTCATCCAGCTCTTTATAACTGACCCGATAAAGCAGGGCAGAATTTGCTTTTAATGCGGCCAATTTCTTTTCCAGAAGCCTGCAGCGCTTTTTGGCCTGCCGGTCCTTAGGAAAATAACCGATAACTGCATGCTGCGCCGCACGACCAATCGACTCTTCAGCCCAGTCCTCATCTGGCTCTATTGCCGGGTCTTCTTCTACCACACCCTGCAGGTCGAATTCAAAAAACAGGTTGGCAATGAGTTCGCCGGCAAGGGGGTTGTCATCGGCATCAAAACAACTTTGGCTTCAATCCATTTCATATTTCCGGTGTCAGGTTTAGGGTTTCGGGTGTCCGTCCGGAGCTCGGCGTAACATTTGTTTAATTGGTTTGATTCGTTCAATTGGTTCGGTTTTAACCAACCAATTCAACCAATGAAACAAATAGAACTAATCCAACGATTCCATATGAGCGGAACCCGTCAATTGACACCTGAAACCTAACTTAGTTTGATACATGAGTCTGTGGCTAATTTCCAAATTTCTCCTTGGGCGGGTTGAAGTAACCGAATTTTAGGCTCGGAAACTCATGCCGGATTTGTTTCAGCAGGTTCTCCATTCCGATGGGCGCGCCATTTGAGGCCGCGTCACTCATAATTTTATAATATCGCACCGGATCAAAATTCAAGTTGCGCCACTGAATCATATGAATGCAGTATGACTTCAAAAATCGGCGTAAGGCTTCCATTTCCGGCGGTGTATCCGTAAACCCCGGGCAGTTTAAATAATTGACCGCAACAAAAAGACCGCTTCCCACGGCAACCTCGATGCTTTTCAAGACATCGGAAAACCCGTAACCTTTTGGACGAAAATAGGCCTGATAGCAATTTTCGCGCAAACTGTTCATGCTGATGCGAATGCTGTCCAGGCCGGCATCGATCAGTTGCTGAAGTGCGTGCGGCAGGCTGGCGTTGGTGTTCATATGGATGGTGCCCCGGTCTGTTTCGGAACGAATCAGACGAATGGCCGGCGCAATAACATCGGCGGCCAGCAGCGGGTCTCCTTCGCAGCCCTGCCCGAAACTGACCACGCTTTGGTCGACCCGTTTGATATGCGCTAGCGCCACTTCAGCAATTTCTTCCGGTGATGGGGTGAATCCGATGCGGTCCTGGCTGTGAGGAATATCGCTGTGTTTCTGCAAAGACAGGCAGCCCTGGCAGCGGGCATTGCATTGTTCGGCGGTGGGCAACGGCGCTTCGTAGCGGCCCAGAAAGAAATTTTTGGCCGCCGGACACCCGAACTGCAGGGCACATTTTTCAAGATGGGACCTGAGGCGATTGGCGGGCATCTGCTTGCGCATTTTTTCCATACCAACGGCAACATCGTCCGGTTTCATCAACCGCAGGTCCTGTCGTTTTTCCCGGTCGACACCAACAACAGCGGATCGAAATTTGCCCCGGTGCCACCCCACGGCGCCATAAGAAAAAAGCGGCAGCGTTTGCGCTTTTGGGGTTTCAGCATAAGCACCCAGATACGAAATGAGATAGCCCGGGGAATTAAATGCTGTCACCGGAAATAGCGGTTGGCCGGATGCGTGAGGGTTCTCCGTTACCGTCTCGATGCGGCCCGAATGCAGGTCGAGTAAAACCGGTCTGCGATCCGGCAGGTACATGAGTTCGCTGCCAAAAGGCATGCTGCGGGTATTTTTCAGGGTCAGCGGTACCTGCGTTTTCCCGGCCATTCCCACTGCCGCATAACTGTCGAGCTCAAAAATTTCTCCGGCCGCATTCGCCACCAGTGCGGTCAACAAATCTGTCTTTTTATTAGCTGATTTGAATTTTTTTTCTTCACAGTCGATCATTATTTCTCAGTATTCTACAAGGCAAGAGACAGGTTTAAGCCGGTTGGCCCGTTGCCGGTTCAGCCCGTTAAAAAAGGAAAACCATCTGGTTTTATGTTTAAGCGGCAACGGGCCAAGGGGCTCAACGGGCTAACCCTTTACGTACATCACGCATTTCGAAGACCTCCCGTCCACTTTCAAAATGAACGGTTTATCAAGCTGAATATGGCCGATATGCGCAGTTTCATTGGCCACCGGCTGGGAGGTCAGCCAGTTCCAATCGACAAAATCCGGGGCTTCATCCAGAACGGTTGCATAGGTGATCCCCAGCGTGGTGATATTATGAAAGAAGTGCGAGCCCTGGGATGGATCGGCCCTCAGCTCCGATGAAGACGTTTCAACCATCGCCCCCACACCGCAAATCTCAGCCCAGCTTACCGGAATTCCCAGCCAGCGGTCGGCCGAACCCCACCTGCCCGGACCGACCAGCAGGTATTTACGGGATTCACTTAACAGACTCGCATTCAACTCACCAATCTCTCGGGCAATTTGCTGGGTCTTGCCGGAATCAAACGCATCGGGTTTTACAAAAAGAATGTCGGCCATATCATTCTTTTCAGCATTGCCCAGCGCATGGGAGGAAACGCAAAAAGATCTAGTAATTTCGTCATCTCTTATTTTCACCTGAACAAGTTCCGCACGGGCCGTCATCGGTCTGAGCTGCAAAAAGGCAAATTCCGACTTTTGATCCTTGTTCTGGGGCATGTTGATCGAAAATTCGAGCTCCACCGGGCAGCCCTTACCTTCCTGGCCCAGATCCAAAACTTCGGAAAGAACTTCAGCCAGGGGAAACTGCCCATACTTCAAAACCTGGGCAAAGGTCAGTACCCGATAACCGGGCATATGGGCAGAATCTCTGATCCGATGTTCTTCAGGGATATAGGTGCTGGCTAAAAGCTTCACCGGAGCTTCTTCATCGGCATCGCTGACATCCCTTTTTGCGAGGTTGGCATCCTCGAGGATACCTACCGCCGGAGAGTCTTCACCCATATTCAAAGCATAAAAAAGCTGCTGTGAGCTTTCCAGGATATCTTCTACCGTAGAACGCTGTGGAAGTAATTGTGGATATCTGGGAGAAAACCGCAGGGCTTTTTCACCCTCCATAACCGTCTTGCCCAAACCCAGCGCCACCGTGGCGATGCCTTCTTCCGGTTTCATTTTAGCAAAAGGGTAGTAATTATGAGACTGGGCCACACCGGATATGGTCGGGTAATAATAATTACCGTACCTTTCCCCCACCAGTTGCTGGATGATGACGCCCATCTTCTCTTCTTCGGTGCGATGACCCACCCGCTTTGAAAATGCTTTGGGGTCCCGAAAGTAAGTTGACGCATAAACCAGTTTGATGGCATTGAGCAATTGTTCCAACCGTACTTCGAGATCCGGGTAATCATTGGCAAGCATGTAGGTTCGATAAAGGCCCGCATAGGCACGAAATTGGGCATCTTCCAGCAGGCTGGAGGATCGAACGGCCAACGGATAGTTGATTCGTTCGAGATAGGCTTTGAGCTCCTCGGCAATCCATTGCGGAAAATGGGCGCCATGGAAAATTTCGGCAATTTCCTCATCAGGCGCATCCGATTTTGCCAGTTCCTTGAGGTTATTTTCCTCGATAAAGGCATCAAAGCCTTCGGTGGTCACCACCAGGGTTTGAGGAACAAAAATGTTCACATCTTCGAATTTTTTATGGATGTCTGGAAGCCGCTGAAGCAAATTGGCAACAAAGGCCAGTCCCCGGGCCTTTCCGCCCATAGAGCCTTTGCCGATTTTAAAAAATTCCGTATCCGGATCAAAGTCTCCGGGATGAAAATCGGTCACTACGCCTTTTTGCCGGCGTTGTCGCCAGGTTTGGATCAGGGAAATCAAATACTGCCGGTGATCTTCAATGCTTGAGAAATCCTGCTCTCTTAAAGGGCGTACCTT
>JAFDCJ010000452.1 GCA_019312835.1 Deltaproteobacteria bacterium | reverse complement strand
TCGCTCGGGGCACTGTTGATGATCTTCACCGGATGCCTGGGATGGCGTGATGCCACGAGTGCACTGAATGCGCAGGTCATCCTTATCGTGGCCGCGAGCCTGGCCATCGGGGTTGCACTGCTCAACACGGGCGGTGCGGATTACCTGGCACAGCTTTTCGTTGCCCTGGCAGGGAACACTTCGCCGGTCTTCGTGATCAGCGGGCTGATGCTTCTGATGGGCATCCTCACCAATGTCGTTTCCAACAACGCAGCAGCGGTCATCGGCACCCCCATCGCTATTTCAATTGCTGCCCAGATGGGACAGCCGGCCGAAGCGTTTGTATTGGCCGTACTCTTCGGGGCCAATATGAGCTATGCCACACCGATGGCCTACAAGACCAACCTGCTGGTCATGAACGCGGGCAATTACACCTTCAACGATTTCCTCCGGATTGGGGTGCCGCTGCTTCTAATCATGTGGGTGACGCTTTCCTTCTTGCTTCCGACCCTTTACGGTATTAACTAATTGCGGCAATTCTAAAATAATCCTGCGCCACGGAAACCGCAAGCCGCGCCACCCAATCCCTGATTGACAGGTTACCCCACAAGTTGGATGGCGGCTATGCATCTCAAATACGCCGTTTTTGCCCATATCAGCCGGGAATCTAATTTAAATTGCCCACCCCACAATTATGGATATCGTCTCCACGCCACCCCTATAATCATTTACGCGCGCTTGCAATCCAAACACGACGCCTTCTTATTTTATAATGCCCTGCCGATGAACCGTTACGTTGGGAACGATATCCACTAGAAATAAGATTTGACCGACGGCAGCACAATGTAGTACGATTTTTTTGTTATCTATTTCATTTTCCCGTCATTCAAACCGCGTTTTGATAAAATCCATTAAGGCATGATACCTTATGCCCCATGTCTCTGATACAAATACCTGCTGCCCAGCAAGGTGACGTTAGATCGAATGGAACAGGAACGCGCATATAAAGATTTAGATCGGAGTTTCCTTTCTGTTTTCATGGGCACCATGCTCAGAAGGCCCATGATTGTGGTGCTCATATTCACAGCCGTCACGATTGCCTTTGGATGGCGTATCCCCCACATTTCATTTCGCACCTCCGTCTACGATATGGTGATAAAAAGTATGCCCGAGACCTCCCGATACAACACGTTCAAGGAAGTTTTCGGTTCCGATGAAATTATTCGACTGGTCATCAGGACGGCGGGTATATTCACGTCCCAGAATTTCAGCCTGGTGGAGGACATGTCAGAGTCTGTCACAAAGATTCCCGGCGTGAAGCGGGTTATTGGCTTGCCGGTTGTTAAAAAAGCGGTTGAGATATCCGGCAAATGGGAACTGCAAAGGTTTAGAGAGACAATTCAATCGGTTAGCCTGTTTAAAAGAAATCTCATCTCCGACGATCAAAAAACGACGATATTGACCGTCGTATTGACCGTCGATGCCGATAAGGAGCGCGTCATCCGTGATATCGAGGCCCTGATAGATAACATGCCGCAATCGGTCAGCGCTTATCAGATCGGCATGCCGCTCGTGTCGCAGGCCATGGCCCGGTATACAGAAAAGGACTTCAGACACCTGCCGCCCTTGACCCTTTTGCTGGTTGCCGTGCTGCTCTGGTTTATTTTTCGCAATATAGCACTCATCATCTTGATTTTAGGGACGGTCGTATCGGCATTGATCTGGACCATCGGTTTGATGGGATGGTTGGAGATGCCCCTGTCCATGATGACCATGGTCGTTCCGGTTTTTTTGATCGCCGTGGGGACCGCTTACTGCATGCATGTCGTCTCGACCTATTTGACCTGTGTTCACCATGCGGGATCACGCCGCCAGGCAGTATTGGAGTCCTACCGGAGAATTTTTTTACCCACCATCCTGACAGTCTTGACCACTGTATTGGGCCTGACCTCCCTTCTGGTCAACCGCATACCTGCCATAAACGAGTTCGCCCTGCTTTCATGTTTTGGTTTATTCAGCCTCCTCGTCGTCCTGCTGACGGCTTTTCCGGCCATCCTTGTGCTGGTACCCCGGCCCAAATTGCCAATCACTCGGCAGACCAGGGGCAAAGATCGCTTCGATCAGTTTCTCGATCTCATCGTGCGGCTCCACCTGAAACATCGCAAGATTATCCTGATTTGCATCGGGGTTATGGTGCTGCTGGGCATCTCCGGGGTGTATTTCATGCGTGTTGAGACCAATCCAATCGGTTTTTTCAAAGCTCACACAACCATCAGCAAACACTTTCACGATATCTACCAGGACCTTTCCGGCAGCTTTCCCATCAATGTCGTCATGGATGGCGGTAAGGATGATTTTTTTGAAAATCCGCAAAATATTGCCTTTATTCCGAAGCTGCAACGCTATCTGGAAACACTTCCGGGGGTCGACAAAACGGTCTCCTTCGCCGACTACATGCAACTGGTCAACTACGCCACGAATCGCTACAATCCCGATTACTACAAGCTTCCGGAAGAAGATTTTGAAGTTCGCATGCTGCTCAACAGTTATGAAACCATGCTGGGCGAAGACATGCTGACCCGTTTTGTGAATTCCACCTACTCCAAGGCCAATATACTGCTGCTAACGCACATCTCCAGTTCACGAGATTTTTTAGCCATCAAAGATGCCATTTTGAGCCATGTCAAAGCCGCATTTCCAGAGGTGCCGGATTGGGAGGTGACCGGCTTCGGGGTGGTCGCAGCGGCCAGCAGTCATCTGTTGACATGGGGTCAGGTAAAGAGCTTTTCGTTGACCATGGTATTTATCTTTGTGATCATGCTGATTCTTTTTCTTTCTTTCCGGGTAGGCTTGATTGCCATTCTGCCGAATGCCTTTCCAATCATCATAAACTTCGGTATAATGGGTTGGTTCGGTATTCCCCTGTCAATGGTGACAAGCCTGATCGCAAGCATTGCCATCGGATTGGCCGTTGACGATACCATCCACTATTTGTACCGGTATAACAGGGAGTTTAAAAAAGATCTGGACAAGGATCGGTCGTTAAGGGATTCTATCCTGCATGTCGGGCGGCCGATACTGTTTACGACGATCGCAATTGGCCTGGGTTTTGCGGTACTGCTTTTTTCCAGTTTCAAACCCACCGCCATATTCGGACTTTTGATGGTCATCACCATGCTGGCAGCCCTGATCGGAGATCTGCTGATCCTGCCGGCCCTGATGCTCAATGTGGAGCTTGTCACAGCCTGGGATCTGCTCAAGCTGATGCCGACGCTGAGCGGGATTTCAAACGCTGCCGCACATGAACTGAACCAACCGTTGAATGTTATAAAGATGGGCAGCGACTATTTGAAAATGATGATCCAAAAAGACAAAGCCGTAAAACCGGAGCATTTAGACCGGGTATTAGGTGAAATCGGTACGCAGGTAGATCGGGCATCCGATATTATTCGGCGGTTGATGGCCTTTGGCAACAAACCGGGGTTCAGCAGGGAACCCACCGATGTCAACAAAGCTGTTCAGGAAGCCCTGGTGCTGGTCGAAAATCAATTGAAAGTTGAGGATATCGACATCAATCTTGAGTTGGACCCTTCGTTGCCGCATATTTATGCCCATCCCACGAAAATCAGTGAAATCGTTTATAATCTCCTGGTCAATGCCTGCGAGGCAATAGCCGCGAAGAAATCAATCCAGACGGATGTTCGTGACAGCGCCCGAATCAATATCCGGACATCCAGACACGGAGAGTATGTCAGCATTTGGGTCAATGACAATGGAATCGGCATCCCGGCCCATCTGATCAACCGAATCACAGAGCCATTCTTTACAACCAAAGAAGCGGGAACCGGCCAGGGGTTGGGTTTGTGCATCAGCAAAGAAATTGTTAAAAGTTATGACGGGCGCTTAGAGGTCAAAAGCCAACAGGGACAACAAACCGAATTCATCGTGTCATTTCCTGCACATATGGAGTCGGTCAAGCAATGAGCCCATCCACCGATTCAAGAAAGGTGAAAATCGCAAATGCTTAAAGCCCTCGTAATCGATGACGAGCCATCGACGCTGTTCATGTTCAATCTTTTCCTGGAAGCTTATGGCTACGAAGTGATAACCGCCGAAAATGCTGCCGCAGGGATTGAGAAATTTAAAAAAGAGCGGCCATCCATCGTGTTTACCGACATCAAAATGCCGGGAATGGACGGTTTGGATACGCTTAAAATGCTCAAATCGATCGACCCTGAAGTACAGGTGATCGTCATGACCGGTCACGGGGATCAGGATTTGATGCGGCAGGCCATGGAATTCAAAGCGACCGCGTTCTTGAACAAGCCGATTGATCGGGCGGCACTGGAAAAAGTGCTTGAAGAGGCGGCGGGTAACCTGCCCAAAAAGGAATGAACTTCATCAGGAAACGGGACGTGCTGGTGATAAATGCGTTTGAGGAAGGATTTGCATAATGAAAAAGACCCTTTTTTGGCTGCAATGCGGTGGTTGTGGCGGTGATACGTGGTCGATGTTTAATATCGAGTCGCCCAACCTGGCCGAGCTGTTTAAATCGTTGGATATAGAGATTCTGTGGCATCCCACCCTATCCGTAAAAAGCGGTGCAGATCAGCGGCAATTGGTCGCCGACGTGCTGTCAGGGCAACAGCCACTCGATTTCCTTTGTATTGAGGGGGCTATCATTCGTGGCCCGCGTGGTACCGGGCTGTATGACCTGGTCAACGGCAAACCCAAAAAAGATCTTGTCGCCGCACTGGCAAGACAGGCGCAATATGTGATCGCCGTCGGCACCTGCGCCAGTTTCGGTGGTTTCGGAACCGATAGTGAAATTGAAGCAACCGGCATGCAATTTTTAAAATGGGAAAAAGGCGGTTTTGTCGGGGAATCCTTTCAATCCAAAAGCGGGCAGCCCGTGATCAACCTGCCGGGATGTCCGTGCCATTACGACATCATCGGCGGGACCCTGTCCCTGGTGGTTTCCGGCACGCCACTGAAGCTGACAGAACACCATTCACCGGCGGAATGGTACAACATCATGGTTCACCAGGGCTGCACACGGAACGAGTATCATGAGTATCGCGTCGAGGATAAGGCCTTCGGCGAGAAGGGGTGCATGTTTTTTCATCTGGGTTGCCGTGGCCCGCTGGCCCACGGCCCATGCAACAAACTGCTCTGGCACCGGCGCTCCTCCAAGACACGTGTCGGCGTTCCCTGTTTTGGATGTACCCGCCCCGATTTTCCGCAGCCCTATCCTTTTTTCGAAACCCGTAATATCGAAGGAATCCCGATGGAGCTTCCTGAAGGTATCAACCGTGCACATTACATGGCCTATAAGGGAATGGCGGCGGCTGCCGCCCCGCGAAGATTGAAAACGAGAAAAACGGGCATATAGGATGAATTCTAAATGACGCGTAAAATTGAAATTTACCCATTGAATCGAGTTGAGGGTGATCTGGAAATCAGTGTTGAACTGGAAGACGACGTTGTGATCGATGCACGCAGTGCCGGGACCATGTACCGCGGGTTCGAAAACCTCATGGTGGGGCGCGCACCGCTGGACGGATTGGTCATAACGCCCCGCATCTGTGGGATTTGCAGCACTGCCCACCTGTATGCGGCCGCCAGCGCGCTGGATATGCTTTTCAATGTCGATGTTCCTCGCCAGGCTACCTGGATCAGAAGCATCACGGCAATGGCGGAAATGCTCCAAAACGACCTTCGCCACGCCTTCCTGTTGTTCATGTCCGATTTTACCGACCCCGCCTATCAAAAAGAGCCTTTGTATGCCGACATGGTCAAACGCTATGCCCCGATCGAAGGATCCTCCGTGCGCCAGACCATTGACGCAACCCGCGGCATACTGGAAATCATCTCCATACTCGGCGGGCAGTGGCCGCACTCCTCATTTATGGTGCCCGGCGGCGTCGTGTCCATGCCCAGCAACAATGAACTGAACCGCTGTGCCTACCTGCTGAATAATTTTAAGCAGTGGTACGAACGTCAGGTATTGGGCTGCAACCTGGAAAGATGGCACGCTGTTCAGACAAAGGCCGATCTGGTTGCCTGGCTCAAGGAAAGTGAAGCGCATTTTAACAGCGACCTCGGGTTTTACATCCGTTTTGCAACCAAAACAGGACTGCACCGCATCGGCAAAGGACACGGCAACTTCATCAGCTTCGGGATGCCCGGCCTGGCGGCGAAGCCGGAAACAGCGGCGAAGGCCGGTCAGATTCTTTTAACTGCTGGCGGCTTTTATGCGGACAATCAACTATGGCCCATGGAGCAGGAGAATATTACCGAGGACGTTTCGCACGCATGGTTTGCCGGCACTGACACCAGTCAGCATCCCTATCACGGACAGAGTTCACCTTATGCCACGGGAAGTGAGGACCTGAGATATTCCTGGGCGAAAGCGCCTCGCTACAAGGCAATACCTGCTGAAACCGGCCCGTTATCCGAAATGGTCATTTCTTCGAGTCCGCTGTTTAGCGATTTTATGCAGGTCGACGGTCCCAGCGCCTTTCTTAGAGAGTTGGCCAGGCTTGTGCGGGCGGCCAGCATCATCCCTGCTGTTGAAGGTTGTATCGAAAACGCCATGTCGACACCGGGTCGGTACTACACAAGCCACGGTGAATTGGAAAATCAACAGGGACACGGCTTGATTGAAGCACCCCGGGGAGGACTGGGGCACTGGGTCAACATCAAAGACGATAAAATCCTATCTTACCAGATCATAACGCCGACCGCATGGAATGCCTCACCCCGGGACGCCGAGGGCATCCGGGGGCCTATGGAGGAGGCCCTGATTGGGACACGGGTCAAAAATCCTGAAAACCCGCTGGAAATTCATCATGTTGTCCGATCGTTCGATCCGTGTCTGGTGTGCACCGTTCATGCGATTGATTTGAGGTGACCTTTATGAGCAACCTGGCCATGTTATCAACAAGAGCCCAAGATACGGTAACCGGGTTTTATGAAGAGCTGCTGAGAGAAAACGAGCTGTTACGGCAGGAGATTCGCGAAGCCCGCAAAGCAGCTGAACTTACAGCTGACCTGGTCGTCAAGCAGTTTGAAGAAACGGAAAGGGTCTTGAACCGCTTTCAGGTAGCCAACGCCATGCGCAAAACCGTACTGGACTCGGCCACCCAGATATCGATCATCGCCACAAATCCACAGGGAATTATCACCGTTTTCAACAAGGGTGCCGAAAACATGCTGGGGTACAACGCCGCGGAGGTCATCGACCGGCAGAGTCCGTTGATTTTTCACCTGGAGTCAGAACTTGAAATCCGCAGCCGGCAGATGCGCAAAGAGTTGGACCGTCCGGCAGCAAACCTCGACTTGTTTTTCGCTTATGGGGCCCAGGAGCCGCCGGGCTATTACGAGTGGACCTATGTTCATAAAACCGGAAGACACATCCCTGTCAGAATGTCTGTAAACCTGTTGCGCGGTCCCCATAGTTCGGTCGAAGGATTCCTTTGTATCGCCCTGGATGTCAGTGAAAAAAAGCGGTCGGAAAAAGCGCTCATGGAAAGCGAGCGCAAGTATCGTCTGCTCGTCCGCAACCTGCCGAACATCGTTTACAAATCCTACCTGAACGGGAACATAGATTTCTTTGACGACAAGATTGAAATTTTGACCGGCTATGGCCGGCAGGAATTCGATGCGCGCCAGGTGAACTGGTTTGACCTTATCCACCCCGATGATCTTGAGTACGCCAAGGATATTTTTAAAAAGGCGCTCAGAACTGACCAAATGTACATTCGCGAGTACCGCATTAAAACCAAAAACGGCAACATCGTCTGGGTGCAGGAAGGCGGGCAGATCATCTATGGTGAGGATAGCGAAGTCGAGTTTATCTCCGGGGCCTTTATGGACATCACGGAGCGCAAACTGGCTGAAAGAGCGATGCACGAATCGGAAAAGAACTATCGCTCGCTGTTCAACAGCGGGCCTGACCCCATATTTGTGCTGGACTACGATCGGTTCGAAATCCTGGACGCCAATCCCAGAGCCGAAGAAACCTACGGCTACAGCAAAGAGGAGCTCGTGGGGCGCCCCTTCTCGACTCTCGGTGCGCCCGGCAATAAACAGTTCAACGAAACAATGAAGATCGAAGTGGAGAAATCCAAAGAGCGCATGCGCGCCTGCGTGATCAGTCAAAAGGAACAGCACTTCAAAAAAGGCCATCAACCGTTTTATGTCCGCGTGATCGCCTGCCCGACGCGCTATAGCCAAGGTGAGGCCATCATCGTGGCGGTCACGGATATCACCGAAATGCTCGAAAAGGATGCCCAGCTCGCCCAGGCCAGCAAGATGACCACCCTCGGGCAGATGTCTGCCGGTATCGCCCACGAACTGAACCAGCCGCTGAATGTCATCAAAATGGGCAGCGAGTACCTGCAAATGATAATGGAACAGAACCACCACAGCCTGAAGCCGGAGCTGGTCGATGTTGCCAGAGAAGTCAGTCAGCAGGTTGATCGCGCATCCGCGATTATCAACCTGTTGCGTGAGTTCGGCCGCAAACCGGATTTCAAAAAAGAGCAGGTGAATATAAATGACATCATCCGGGCCGTTCTGGGGATCATGGGCCAGCAGCTCAAACTGTATGATATCGAACTTATTCTTGATCTTGGGGATTCCATTCCACCGGTTCTGGCACAGGCCAACCGCATGGAGCAGATATTCTTCAATCTGCTGGCCAACGCCTCCGATGCCATCCTTCAAAAACGAAAAGCCGCCGGCAAAACCTCCCCGGAACAGATCAAGATTGCTACCAGCAGAAGCCAGGACCATGTTGTCGTGACCGTTTCGGATACGGGCATCGGCATTCCCATAGAGATCAAAGAGAAAATCTTCGAACCTTTCTTTACAACCAAAGAAGTTGGCAAAGGGATGGGACTGGGGCTTTCAATACTATACGGAATTGTGAAAGAATACGGCGGCGAGATCGAAGTCGAAAGCGAACCGGGCAAGGGGACGTCCTTCAAACAAATTTTTCCGGTCGCCGTTTCGGAGGCAACTGATGGATAAGCGCCTGCCTGGAGCACTGGCCTGAGGGAAAAGGGGTCGGACCAGGGTAACTTTTTGAAATGCAGTTATATAAAGTAAGAAAATGGTCCATTATTGCCCTTAAACGGTTATTTTTAGGGCCAAAAACGACCGTTTAAGAAATAGACAAGCCTCAATCCATTCAGATAGCGGCTCATTATTTGCAAATGGTGCCGAAGGCCGGACTTGAAACACCCTCAAAAATTATCTTCTATAACCGTCTGAAATTACAACAATTATAAAATCCATTCCAATCTGCTACTTTCCAGTTTGTGTAAGTCTAATGTACCATTTCTGACATGGAT
>JAFDCJ010000451.1 GCA_019312835.1 Deltaproteobacteria bacterium | reverse complement strand
CGCAGCGAGCGCTTTTTATGGCGACCACGGCCATTGCGCGGTACTTTCACCGTTTCAAGGGTTTGTTCGGCAATCGTGACTTCTGCGGGAGATGGCGAGGCAAGGGTCCTTCCCTGAGAAACACCTTGGCCATCGACCACCACCATCTTATTTAACTGAGTTGTCTTTTCGTTGGTTTAATCGAGATCCCAAAAAGGTGGTAACGAAAACCGGTAAAAGGAAAGTAATCTGGAAACCTAAACCGCTGATGCAAAAGCTCACATCACTGTTGCCTTTTTCTTATGGCACCCAACTCCGTTGGAAGAAAACGGGAGCATTCGGACAAATTACATCGATTGCTGCTTCAATAAGTTAGCCTTTTTTATTGGGATAGAAACGGGTGAATGTGACCGCATCTGTCAAAGTGATCTGTTAATATATTCTCCAAGGGTAAAGTTCGATTATCCGAACCTAATATACTCGTTTAATAACTTTGTTAAGTAATTTTCTTGCTCTTTTAAATTTAGATTACGGTGGTTATATCGCCAGACATATTCTCCAAGATATAAATGCAGACGTGACTGCCTGATACCACCTTTGGCAGCAAGCTTTCGTTTAAGGTAACCCCAGAAGCCTTCGAGGCCATTGATATGGTTACCGTTTGTCACAAAGTTGTCTTTGGTATGTTTAACCAGGCGATGAACATACCCTTTGGCAGCGATTCCAGTATAACCACGCCAGGTGTCTGAGAATATGGTCGAGCCTTTTTTGACCTGTTTGATAATTCTTGACTGTAATTGTTTTGCTTCAACGTTATCAATCAAATCAGCCCAGACACTGCCATTGCGGCAAAGGATGCCAAAAACAGCCTGTTTTGGGGTGCCCCTACCGCGTTTTGCTTTGGGCAGATTACGTTTAACCGTAAGTCGTTTGTTTTTCCATTGGCCACCGAGGTAGGTTTCGTCAACCTCAACGCTGCCTTCAAAGACCTCAGGAATATCCTGAGTCATGGCAACCCTTAGCAGCGTTAATATTTTAAGCAACATATACTTTGATATGTCGATTCTGCTCAAGATAATGTTGGTTGAATGTCCAAGTAAAAATTCTTGAATAACCCTACGTAATTTTGCTTTGGTTATACTAATTCGATGCCTTGGATCACTAAAAGTTTGTCTACATTTGGCGCATCGAAAACGGCCATCTGTAATTGACCAAATTTTGAAACTTTTACATTTTGGGCAAAACCGCTTCATACCTGACCTTGTTAGCATTTCAGGTACGGTTTTTCAAACTTTACCCTTATATTATTTGATTACAACTCACCCGCCTGGTTTACCGTACAAAACCGGCCGAGACGTGATAATTCCGACATTCACAATCATAAGCGGTTAGTTATCTTTAGTCGAATGTAAAAGGACACCTTTTTGTATGCCTGATCGAAAACCTGTGGCCATTATCGGAATGGGATGTCTGTTCCCTAAATCCCAAGATCTCAAAGGATACTGGCAATTGCTGTATCATGGCAAAGACGCCATTTCGGATATCCCGGAATCCCATTGGTCACCTGCTGATTATTTTGACGCTGATCCCAAAAGCCCGGATCACGTCTACTGTAAGCGGGGCGGATTTCTACCCCCCGTCTCCTTCGATCCTTCCGAATTTGGTATTCCCCCGTCATCATTGGAGGCAACGGATACGTCCCAGCTTTTGGGGTTGCTGGCCGCCAAGATGGCTCTTGAGGACTGCGGTTATGGTGCGGGTCAGGACTTTGATCGGGATCGCACCTCCGTCATCCTCGGGGTCACCGGGACCCAGGAACTCGTGATTCCCCTGAGCTCAAGGTTGGGTTATCCCCATTGGCGCAAAGCGCTGGAAGGTTCCGGGATGGATGCGCCCCAAATCGAAGAGGTCATCCAGCGCATTTCCGATTCTTATGTCCCCTGGCAAGAAAACTCCTTTCCAGGCCTGCTCGGGAATGTGGTCGCCGGCCGGATAAGCAATCGCCTGGATTTAAGAGGCACCAATTGCGTGGTCGACGCCGCTTGTGCCAGCTCCTTGAGTGCCATCCACCTGGCGATGCTCGAATTACAATCCGGGAAAAGCGACATGGTGGTCACCGGTGGTGTTGACACCTTGAATGACATTTTTATGCACATGTGCTTTTCAAAAACCCAGGCACTGTCGGCCTCGGGCAATGCCCGCCCGTTTTCAAAGGACGCTGACGGAACCGTGCTCGGAGAAGGTATCGGCATCCTGGTGTTAAAAAACCTGGATATAGCCGAAAAAGACGGTAACCGGATCTATGCCGTCATCAAGGGACTGGGTTCTTCCAGCGATGGAAAATCGCAAAGCATCTATTCACCAAGAGCCAAAGGTCAGGCCAACGCCCTGCGAGCTGCCTATGAAAGCGCCGGTATCAATCCTGCCACCATCGGGCTCATCGAAGCCCATGGCACCGGCACCAGAGTCGGCGACAAGGTCGAATTCGAAGCACTTAACCAGGTTTTTACAGAATACGGCGCCAACGGTCATAAAAGCGCCCTGGGCTCGGTTAAATCAATGATCGGTCATACCAAAGCGTCGGCCGGTGCCGCGGGACTGATCAAAACGGCCCTGGGTCTTTATCACAAGGTGCTGCCCCCCACTTTGAAAGCCGAGTACCCGGATCCCAAGCTGGACATTGAAAAGAGCCATTTTTACCTGAACCACAAGACCCGTCCCTGGTTTTCTTCCAACGGCACGCCCCGCCGGGCCGGGGTGAGCGCCTTCGGGTTCGGTGGCAGCAATTTTCATGTTGTACTCGAAGAATATCAGCCTGATAAGCAGGAAATTTCATGGGATGGCAGCGTTGATATGATTGCATTTTCAGCCGACAGCCGAACCAGGCTCGGCCGCCAGCTCAGGCAATACCAAGCGGAGGCCGCCCGCTGTGCCTCCCCGCGGGAGCATGCCGTCCAGGCCGCTGAATCAAGAAGGCACTTTTCATCCACCCTTCCCTATCGGCTTCTGATCGTCCATGACCAGGAAACCAGACTGGAGGATCTTTTGGACCGTGCGCAGCGGGCCCTGGCGCTGGGCGATGCCGGCACGCAGCCTATTTCAGATAGTATCTTTTTGGGCGGCCCTGAAGCGGCCGGCAAACTGGCGTTTGTTTTCCCGGGTCAGGGAAGCCAGTACCTCCATATGGGCCGCGATCTGGTTTGCACCTTTCCCCAGGCCATGCGGGTCGTTCAAAGGGCCAACCAGAAATTTGACCAGGATGGGCTTCTCAGCGACCTGATTTACCCCCAGGCGCATTCTGACGAGCAAGAGCGCCGGCAACAGGAAGCAGCTTTAAGAAATACCGCCATCGCCCAGCCGGCGATCGGCGCCATAAGCCTGGGCATGCTTAATGTCCTGCAAAGTTTCGACGTCAATCCCGACGCCACCTGCGGGCATAGTTTCGGTGAGCTAACCGCCCTCTGCGCCGCCGGATGGATCGATGAAGATGCCCTGCTGGAACTGGCCATCACCCGGGGCCGTCTAATGGCAGATGCCGGTGGAAAACAGGATCCGCCGGCAGGTGCGATGCTGGCCGTTCAGGCCCCTCTGGATAAGCTAGACGAATTGATGGATAATTCACCCCCCGAAGTCGTCCTGGCCAATCGCAACAGTCCCGCCCAGGGGGTTTTATCCGGTCCGACCGCAGCCATTGCCGAGATGGAAACCATCTGCAAACAACTAAAAATCGGCACAATCCGTCTCCCGGTTTCAGCTGCGTTTCACAGCGATCAGGTGAAAAAGGCCGGCCGACCATTTCTGAAAGCCCTCAAAAAGATAGCGGTTAATCCGACGGACACGGCCGTATATTCAAACACGACCGCCAAGGCCTATCCCGCCGATGCTGATGCCGCACGCAGCCTGTTAGGCAACCACTTGACGCGACCGGTGGACTTTGTCAGTGAGATTGAAAATCTGTATGCCACCGGGGTTCGCACATTTATCGAGATCGGTCCCAAGTCGGTGCTGACCGGACTGATTTCCACCATCCTGCCAAATCGCGACGTCAATGCCTGGGCGCTGGATGCTTCGGCCGGCAAACACTATGGAATCGCCGATCTGGGCAGGTTGCTCGGACGCCTTGCCGCACGGGGCTATCCGGTGACATTGACCCGGTGGGAAAACACACCTTCAACCGTCCGAAGACCCCGTATGAATGTTGTTTTGAGCGGCACGAATTATCGGGGACAGAGTACCGAAAACAGGGGCCAGAAGACAGATGTCGGCGGACAGAAAACAGAGGGCCGCGATCAGATGACAGAGAACGGAAGTCAGAAACCGGCCGCTAACGGTCTTGCCCAAAGCTCCAAACGATCTAAACCATCCAAACTAACTAAACTAACGAAACCATCAATACCAACAAAACGACCCAGCGAGCATAAGAACAGCATGAGCAAAGACAACCGCAAACAATCCGCATTTATTCTGGATGCCCTGAGGGTGGTTCAACAGGGTTTGAAATCAATGCAAGACCTTCAATCCCAGACAGCCGCCGCCCATCAGAAATTTTTGGAAGCCCAGACAGAGGCCAATCGATCATTGCAGGCCATGATGCAAAATACGCAGCGCCTGGCCGAGCAATCTTTGGGCCTTGAATCCGAGCCGTTGCCGCCGATTGCATTGCAGACGCCCCAGACCGCGCGCCACCCGCAGCCTGCGACTCAAGAATTGGTTGAACCGGGGGGGAATTTTGACAGGCTTGACGTCCCGCCCGCTGCCCCGATTCCCGCTAGCGGACAAAGCGCAACGGAAATAGCGGCCAACGGATATGCACAGGCTCCGGAAACCAGCCAGCCGTCCCTTGAAGCATCCGAACCCCGCCATCAGATCCCATCCGCTGTCGAGGCCACCATGTTGGCGGTTGTCAGTCAGTTGACCGGCTATCCCATCGAAATGCTGGGTATGGACATGGACATCGAGGCTGAGCTGGGAATCGATTCCATCAAGCGGGTGGAAATTTT
>JAFDCJ010000450.1 GCA_019312835.1 Deltaproteobacteria bacterium | reverse complement strand
TGCCGCCCAATCCGCCCGGATGGACCGCGTCCATGATCTCCTGCCGGCCCACCACGGCGCTTAGCGGCATCCCGGCAGCCAGGCTCTTGGCCACCGTTATCAGGTCGGGTTCCACATTCCAGTGCTCGATGGCAAACATCTTGCCGGTGCGCCCCATGCCGCTTTGGATTTCATCGGCCACAAACAGGATGCCTTTGTCGCGGCAGATGTTGACCAGTTCTTGAAAATAGCCGGGTGGCGGGGCAATAAAACCGCCTTCGCCCTGGACCGGTTCGGCTACTACCGCAGCCACGGCTTCCGGGTTGACGTGTTTGATGAAAAAATCCTTGAGCTTTTCAGGCCCGATGACATCGCCAAAGGGCATGCGGTAGACCTCGGGTGCGAAGGGACCGAAACCGAATTTGTAGGGTTTGACCTTGCTGGTCATGGTCATGGTCAGCAGGGTGCGGCCGTGATATGCGTTTTCAAATACGATAATGGCCGGCCGCTTGGTGTAGTAGCGGGCGATTTTGACCGCGTTTTCAACCGCCTCGGCTCCGCTGTTGACCAGCAGCGTCCTTTTGGGAAAGTCGCCCGGGGTGATGCGGCCGAGTTTTTCAGCCAGTCGAACCGCCGATTCATAAGGGTTGACCATAAAGCAGGTGTGGGTAAATTTTTCAGCCTGATCCTTGATGGCTGCGACGACTTTTGGATGGCTATGCCCCACATTCATGACCGCGATGCCGCCGGCAAAATCAATATACTCCCGTCCTTCCACATCCCGGATAACGGCACCGCTGGCGGATTCCACATAAAGGCTTGTCGCGCTGGCGTGGCCTGCCGTGACCACCCGGTCTCGTAATTGAGCTAATTGTTCGGTACTGGAAATATTTCCCATATGCTGCCTCCTGATCACGGGCTACTCGCCACTCGCTTCTGGCTTCTGGCACCCGACTTGCGAGTTGCGTATCGCGCGTTTGGAATTGTGGATATTCTACTCCTAAGCGCCTGTTTCCTGATATTCAGCTTATTTTACCTGAGCGGGTTCCTGGGACCCGGCTTCTGGTTATTGTCTTTTTCTGATGGCCCTACGAATCGGTTTAGCCAGCCGCAAGCAGCCAATAAAATTTTAGACACATGCTGTCGCCGTAATCTCAACTCTTGTATTGAAGGGAAGGCTGCCGGCCTGGATGCAGGTGCGGGCGGGACGATTTTCTTTAAAATATTTTTTGTAGACTTCGTTAAAACGCGTGTATTCTTCGATATCGAGAAGATATACGGCAACCGTCAACACCTTGTCCAGTGATGAGCCGGCTTCTTCCAATATGATTTGCAAATTTGTTAGCCCCAGCTCAGCTTCTTCTTCCACCGTTCCGAGTTTGATTTCGTTGGTCTGGGGGTCCACCGCGCCCTGTCCGGAGACATAAATGATCCCATTGTGAATGATGGCCTGGGAATAGGGCCCGCCGGTCACCGCCGCCTTATCGGTCTTAAATACCTTCTTCTCTTCCATCTTGTTCCCTGCCATTTGTTTTTATCTGAATATTTAGTTTTCATTTCAGAAGTGATGCGGTTTTCTCCGATAAAAAATATGTAAAAATCGTTTTTAAGGCTCAGATTAGGGTCAATGGCAAGGCGCAATTCGGCTCAAAAACGGAGCGTACACGTTAGTACGCGAGTATTTTGAGCTGAATTGTAACACAGCCAGTGTCCCTAAGATGAATTTTTAAAACGATTTTTTAGATGCCGCAGATATGTTTGACTTCCTCATTATCAATAAGCTCTTCAACCGGTCCCTGGTAGCAAATCCGGCCGTTGTCGATAATGTAGCCGTAATCGCTCAAGGATAGCGTAAATTTCACATTTTGTTCGGCCAGCAAAACCGTTAAACCGACTTCTTTGAGCTTTCGGATGCGTTCACCCAGGGTTTTGACCAGCACCGGCGCCAATCCCTCGGTGGGCTCATCCAGCAAGAGAAACTGCGGATTGGTCATTAAGGCCCGACCGATGGCCAGCATTTTTTGTTCGCCACCACTGAGCAGCCCCCCCTTACGGCTGTCCATTTCCTTGAGGGCCGGAAACAAATCGTAAACTTTTCGTTTGTCCCATTGCTCTCCTTCGGTGCCTTTGTGCTCGGCAATCTCCAAGTTCTCACCCACCGTCAGGTCGGCAAAGATACGGCGATCATCGGGCACCCAGCCCATGCCTTGTCGTACCAGTTTATAGGGCGATGTGCCGGTTACATCGATATTGTTAAAGTGGATCCGACCCCGGGCCGGGGGATTCAACCCCATGATGCTGCGAAACGTGGTGGTCTTGCCGGCGCCGTTACGTCCCAGCAGACAGACGACCTGCCCCGATTTGACTTTTAGAGACACATCGAACAGAATGTGGCTCAAGCCATAGTATGTGTGAATTCCTTCAACTGCAAGCATCACTCATCTCCCAGGTAAGCTTGCTGAACTTCGGTGTTTTCCCGAACAGCTTGCGGGTCGCCCTGGACAATGGTGCGTCCCTGTTGCATGACCATGATGCTCTGTGCCACACCAAAGACGACTTCCATATCATGCTCACAAAATAAAATGGTCAGGCCCTGCTTTTCGGCCAGGCGTTGAATCAAGGCCATGGTGGTGGCGGTTTCATCCGGTGACATGCCGGCGGTGGGCTCGTCCAAAATTAGCAACTCCGGCTCATTGCCAAGGGCAATGGCAATTTCCAGGATGCGTTTGTCACCATGGGATAGTGAACCGGCCACATCTGCATTTTTATCTAAAAGGCCGACGCTTTCCAGAATATGGTTGGTTTCATTTACAGCCAGCTGAGCAGCCGGATGGAACAATTTGTTACTGAGCCTTTGCTGCGAAAGAACCGAGACCTGCACATTGCGAAAGACCGATAGCCGTTGAAAAATATTGGCAATTTGAAATGAGCGGGCGATGCCTTTACGACAGATCTCAAAAGGCGGCAATCTACCGATCTCGTCGTCGTTGAAAAGAATCTTGCCACTTTCCGGCTGCAATTGTCCGCAAATCAGATTAAATAAAGTGGTTTTGCCGGCACCGTTGGGGCCGATGACCGCCACCAGCTGTCCTTTTTCAACGCTCAGATGCACACCGTCTACGGCCTTAAAGTCATCAAATGATTTATGCAAATCCTCAACCTGAAGCATGGATCGACTCCACTTGGTCTTCGCTCGCACGCGACCGAAACAGTTGACGGTAATTATAGCCCATGATGCCCTCGGGCAGGAAGAATATCAGCAATATCAGAATCACGCCCAAAATGAGCGTCCAGTATTCCGTGTAAGTCCCAACAAAGGTGCGCAGGGATACAATGATGGCAGCGCCCAAGATGGGGCCGGCAAATGTAAACCATCCACCCAGCAGGCACATGATGAAAATCTCAAGAGACAATGTCCAGAACAGCAAATCCGGAAAGATTGATCCCTCCACCACCACAAAGAGCACGCCGGCCACTCCGCCGAAAAATGTGGCAATGACAATGGTTTTCAGCTGATGGCGCCGCACATGAATGCCCACGGCCGCGCAGCGCTCCGGGTTGTCGCGAATAGCCTGCAAGGTGGATCCGAAGGGTGATTTCAAAATTAAATACATAAGTAACAAACAAATTCCCAGAACAATCAAAACAAAATAGTAAGAGCTGGTGGTGGAGGCGATAAAATCAGGGATAGGGATGCCGTGAATGCCGTCATCGCCGCCCGTGAGAGCGTACCAGCGAAAGGCGATGGCCCAGATCAATGATCCCAGCGAGATTTGCAACATGCCGAAATACAGTCGGTTTAACCGGATACAGAACATACCGATCAAAAATCCGGCCAGAGCGGCCGCCAGAGGGCCGGCCGCAAATGCCAACCACCAGGGCATGGACGTCTTAACCAACAGAAGCCCGGCGGTGTATGCGCCGACGCCGTAGAATACGCCGTGGTGAAATTGAAACAGCATGCCATG
>JAFDCJ010000449.1 GCA_019312835.1 Deltaproteobacteria bacterium | reverse complement strand
GCTGCATCATGAAGCAGGCGGTGAAACGAAATCGGCTTCCCCGGGAGGGCTGGCTTTTCAATTTGATGTTTCCCCCCATTAGATCCACCAGCTGCGCTGAGACTGCCAGGCCCAGTCCGGTGCCACCGTATTGGCGCAGGGTTGACGGGTCACCCTGGTTATAGGCGCCAAAAATACTCCGCTGCCTGTCCTTGGGTATTCCAATACCGGTGTCAACCACTGAGATGTGAAGCACCACTTCATAATCCGTCTGCGACTGAGCGGCAGCATAGACAATTACCTCGCCCGCGTCTGTAAATTTGATGGCATTGTCAACCAGGTTGAGCAAGACCTGGCGCAGCCTTACCGGATCACCCAGGAGGCGGTTCGGAGTCTGGGGGGCAACGCGATAAGCCAATTCGATGCCTTTTTCGTGGGCTTTCATCCCCATAATTTTTAATGATTCATCCATAAACTGTCGGAAGCTGAAGGGGGCCTTTTCGAATTCCAACCGGCCGGCTTCTATTTTTGAAAAATCCAGTATGTTATTGATAATCGAAAGCAAGGAATAGGCCGAGGATTTGACCACATCCAGATCTTCCCGCTGGTCGGGGGGCAGGTCCAAGGTCAGCATCAATTCCACCAGACCGATGATGGCGTTCAGGGGGGTGCGAATTTCATGGCTCATGCTGGCAAGAAATTCGCTTTTGGTCCTGCTGGCAGCCTCGGCCGCAAGTTTGGCCCGGTACATCACTTCGGCGCGTTGACGCTGGGTAACATCCCTGATAAAACCGCCGAATCCCACCGGATTGCCCCTGGGGTCCTTGATCAACGATACGGATGACTCGACAAATCGCAGCGAATGGGTTTTATCGGCAAGTTTCCAGGCCAGGGAAGTGATCGGATTGCCGCTGGCCTGAACTCTGGCAAAAGCATCCCTAATTTTTTGAGAATTGGTTTCATCCGGCATCTCGAGCTGATTCATGGCGCCAATTTCTTCCCTGGAGTAACCCAATACCTTGCATATTGAATCATTGAAGAAAGTAAAGTTGCCCTGAAGGTCAACCTCGTAGTACCCGTCGGGAGTTGTCTCAATAATGGTTCGGAATTTTTCTTCACTTTCCCGCAGCGCCGCTTCGGCGGCTGCCCGCTGGTTGATGGTAAACTGAGCATGGGATCCAAAGATGACGAACAGGCACAAAATGGCTATTCGGCTCCAAATGGCGCCTTCCGCGCCTAACAGCCGTTGGAAAAAATCAACGTCATAGGATAAAAAGATATACAAAACTGAATCAAACACCGCATAAAACAGCGCCAGACCGAATCCGATCAGTACCATTTGATCCCAGACATGAACCCGGATTTTCTTGTTTTTCTTCATGGGAGCTTCCTTCAGCGGCCACCAATCAAAGTTTAAGGCATTTTTATAGACAGACATCAGAAGCTATCTCAAAAAGGTCCACCCTATAAACTTTTAATCGATGGGTCATCCAGCTATGCTGGGTTAGGATTTTGGTTCAAGGTTCCGTCTTCGCCTGGAGGCCACGCCGCAACACGCGCGGCGGGGTCGAGTTTCCCAGCACAGCTGGATGACCCATCGATTATTATACTCAGCGGTGGGCCTTCCAGCACAGCGGGAAGACCCGTCTAATCTTATCCTGTCGGTGGGCCTCTTGAGATGGCTTCTAAAATTTAGCAGGGAGCTTCAATATTTTCAAGGAGATTCAGTCCCATTTGCCTGGCAGGATGGAATCAGAAAACGCAAGAATTGAAGGAATGAAATTGAGACGCCAGAAACTACCGCTGGGAAACCTCTTTGGCACGAGGAAATTTTCGGCGGTCTGTGCCGCTGCGCCGATCATTTCCGCTTCTTCTTTCAGGGATATGCAAGGTATAAGAATAATTCCGTCGATCCCCACCGGAACGCCGTCCGCCGTTATCCAGGATAACCAGCTGCTCTAGTATATCGTTTTCATTTTTTTCCATAATCAGAATCGAGACCGAAAATAAATGCGTATCAAGTGGGACAATAGGCCGAGCGTAAATTCAGTGTAAAAACCAAAAGACCGCAATTTTCATGCCAGATTTGGCAGGCTTCAATCTGTGCGGGGATGACACCAGAGGCTATAAATTATATAGTGATTTATAGTTGTTATGAGGTTTCCCTGCCGTTTTGCCAGATATCAAACCGCAAAAATATCTGTCTAAAAAGAGGGTAATTTAGGTAATATATGAAATTAATTACCTATAAATGTGAAAAAAAAGTACAGTTCTATTCTTCAGAACCTTCCGGAGGCTCAATTCCCAGATCTTTGATCTTGTACAGGAGTGTTTTGTAGCTGATTTTTAAAATTTTGGTAGCTTTGCTGCGGTTCCAACCGGTTTTTTCAAGAACATAGGCAATGACTTCCTTTTCGACCCGGTCCATGGCCTTTTTCTTTATTTTCTTTAATGACAGCGAGGAAAGATCCGGTGGTGCGCTGCTGTCGAAGCCCAGAAGATCAATGGGGGTGGCCGTTTGACCTGTCGATCTTGGTAAACCGGTAGGGCGTTTTTGGTTTGAATTGCCCATGAGCATATCGTCAAGATTTTCTTCACCGTTGCCCAGGATCATGAGGCGCTTTAAAACATTTTGCAATTCGCGAATATTGCCGGGCCAATGATAGGCAGTCAACTTATCAATCGTTTTCTGGCTCGGTTTCAACAGTTGCTTGCCATCGAATTGTTCGGTGTAGGTTTTTACGTAATGCTCGATGAGATGTGGAATGTCTTCCGGCCGGTCGCGCAGCGGATCAACATGAATTTTGATCGTACTCAGCCGGTAGTACAAGTCTTCCCTGAAGTCTCCATTGGCCATGTCGTTTTCAAGCTCATGATTGGTGGCGGCAACGACCCAGGCCCCCATTTTAACGGTTTTCTCAGACCCCAGGGGACTGAAATCACCTCCCTGTAGCACGTGCAACAGCTTGGCCTGCAGCGGAAGCGACATATCACCGATTTCGTCCAGGAACAGCAGACCGCCGTTGGCTTGTTCGAATTTGCCGCGCTTGCGACGATCAGCACCGGTAAAGGCGCCCTGCTCGTAGCCAAACATCTCACTTTCAAGCAGGGTGTCCGGCAGTGCCGCACAGTTGACTTTGACAAAGGGTTTTCCAACCCTGGTGGACTTTTGGTACAGACTTTGGACAACCAATTCCTTGCCGACGCCGGTTTCACCGTAAACGATGGTATTAAGCCCGGTATCGGCTACCTGATCGATCAATTCTTTTATTCTAGTGATATTTCTGCTGACACCGACGATTGTAGGTTTCATATGAATTTAAGTCTTATCTTTTCAGTTTTTTGGTTGTTTCCAAATCCACCTGAGGCGGATTACAACCGCAACGATTAAAGCACAGCCGTGCTTTTGTCTTTCCCCGCCCCAAGGGCAGGAAAATCCAAGCCACCCGCTTTGCGGGTGGTCGTTGACCCGACAAAAACCAGCTTTCCCGTGACAGGAAAGTAACCTTATGGTATCACAACCAAATTCCTTTAATTCTAACGATTATTGATCCGTTTGACAACAAGAAACTACATTAAAGCCACCAAAGAAGGATTTTTGAAACTCTTCTTACATGATTTGCGAGCATAAATCAATTGATAGAAAGGAATATTTTTTGCATTACAGATCCGCTTGAAGATCATCGGGTTCCGATTGGCCGGATAGGGTGTCGAAAAATGCGAAATCCGGATGGGCCAGGCAGAAAATTTCCTTTCCGGCTCAAGTATTTTACAAAAAATACCAATATATAGGTCAAGTTGCAAATTTTGAACACCGACCGCCAAAACCTGGATTTATTCCAAACGCCAGCGGCAAGAGGGCCATTCGCACCTATATATTTATAGATGAAGATCAGGATGTTAACGCGAATCTCAGAAAGGCAGACAAATTCAGAAATATGGTTTGCCGCCACGATCCTGGAGAGGCAATCGCGATGATCGATATTTCTTGACATTTC
>JAFDCJ010000448.1 GCA_019312835.1 Deltaproteobacteria bacterium | reverse complement strand
TGTGCATCTGGCCGATATTTTTTGTCGTGCCTTGAACATGGGTTATGGTGGCGACCATAAAATCCCCCCCCTGGATAAATTCGCTTGGGAACGCCTCAAAATTCCCACCACGGCCATTGAAACGATCATGGCAACCATGCGCCGCGAATACCGTGACATCGGTTCCTTTATAACTTAGGTCGTGTTGCGCGTTACGAGTTGTGTGTTACGTCTTGCAGATTCGGTGGCACAAGTAAGATCCTAAATCCGCTCCCACCATCACAAAACCACCAATTCTTGACTCCCGACCTTTATTGATTCCGAAATTGAAAACGGCGTCATCCGCAACCCGAACCCCGTAACGCGCGCACGTACCCCGCCACTCGCAGCGTGCACCTCGCAACCCCCGAAAAATCGCTTCAGTTTTATTTAAAACGGCCGATCTAGGGTATCAGGATTTAATCGATCGAGTTGAAAAAATTATAAAGCTGCTGCCTAAACCAGACGATGCAGACGCCCAGGCTGCTTTGTAACTCGGCGGCATTTTGCAATTTCCGATTCGGTGAATTTGCAATTTGCATAAAAGCGACCCCGCCGTCTCTGGGTGCCGAACATACGGATGGTCGCTTGGATCAGCCTGGAAATGAAAAATCTTTAAGCTTTTAACTATCTAAATTAATTATTGATTATTTTAATTATAATGATCTTTAAAATAAATGCAGTTGGATTGTCCACCATAAGATAGATCATCGCAATTAGAAAAATAAAAAAATCACTAAATTTACCGGCCAATCCGGGAAAAAATTTTTGCAATTTGCAAAAAAAAGGGGGATGGTTGGCCGGCACCGGTGCGTCTGCTATCTTGAAATCTCAGATCCCGGCTTTTTTGCGAAATTTCTAGTTTCCCAGCTTCCAAAAGCAGTTCCACAAAATATGGTATCACCGAAACGGACCGTTATACTTGATGTGGTAAATGGGTTTTGATCCCGAGAAAAACCCTACCCGGTTGAATTCTCACCTTTTTTCATCTTGTCTCATTGCGGCACGGATATTGCTAAGAACCTATACTGCCCGGATAGGGTCACCCGGGTAACCTCGGTCTAACTTTCTAAATTTCTACTCTTGTTCGGCAGCGAGACTTGCCATATTTCGATAGAATATGAATGTGTTTGTTTAAGGAGGCCGCCTTGCAGAAAGCAGCTCTAAGGAAATCAAAACCAGACGCTTTGGATGCGGACAGGACCTGCAACATCTCTTCCACGCCGTTGAATGAAGAATACGGATTTCATGATATCATCGGTCAAAGCAAAAAAATGCGGGAAGTGTTTGATCTTGTCGAAAAAGTTGCCGACTGCGACAGCACGATCCTTCTCAATGGCGAGACCGGCACCGGTAAAGGACTGGTGGCAAAAGCCATCCATCAAAGATCCAAAAGATCTGATAAACAATTTATTTCAATTAATTGTGGTGCAATACCTGAGAACTTACTTGAAAGTGAGCTGTTCGGTCACCTTCGCGGCGCATTTACCGGAGCGACTTCCTCCAAGCAGGGAAAATTCGAACTTGCGGACGGCGGCACCATATTTTTGGATGAAATCGGTGATATGAGTTCAGATCTTCAGGTCAAGGTCTTAAAAGTTCTGGAAGAGGGCGAGTTCGAGCAAGTCGGCGGTTCCAAAACCATAAGGGTGGACGTCCGGATCATCGCCGCTACACACCGGGATTTGTGCGAGGAAGTTCAAAAGGGAAATTTCCGGGAAGATCTCTATTATCGCCTCTACGTTATTCCCGTGATGCTCCCCTCGCTGCAGGAGCGCAGGTCGGATATTCCGTACCTGGTTTCCTATTTTATTGACCAGTCCAACCAGAAAAATAACCGCCAGGTGAGCGGTGTTGCGGATGATGCCATGGCGATGATGATGGGTTACGGCTGGCCGGGCAATGTGCGGGAACTGAAAAACATGGTCGAACGCATGGTGGTTTTGCAGGGAGATGGCGATATATCGGTCGATGATTTGCCGGCTGAATTGAAGACGGGCCAGCATTTCGAACCCACCTCGACCATCGAGATATCAGACGAAGGGATCTGCCTGAACAGCGCGGTGACCGAGTTTGAAAAGGCGTTGATTCTACAGTCCCTGGAAAAAACCAAATGGGTCAAAAATAAGGCGGCTAAACTGTTGCATCTCAACCGTACGACCCTGGTGGAAAAAATTAAGCGTCATCAGCTGCAACCCTGCAACATTTAGCGATCGGTTAAAAAGCGGCTGCCCTTAAGTTTGGCTACTCCGAACGCAACGGCCCCGCTAAAAGCGGCCGGGATGCCGGCTGCAGAGGCCAAAGCCGCTTCCACAATCAGAAATTCTCGATCAAATTACGAACCCGTTTATCCGACAGCCCCCCTCTTTTTAAAAATGCACCGGGACCGGTGCGCATGTAACCCCGCGACCCGACCCGATACCAGCTGACGGTCAGCGGTTTCGGCAATCCATCTGCAGCGTCAATGCAGTGACTCCCTCAACTGGAAAATTGACTTGATTACCCGGGCGGGCAGGATTTGCCCCGTGTTTGAAGTCCATTATATATTGCTGAATTTATTATTTTTTACCCGTTGGTGCGATTGAATCCACCCGGGCTGGCCGTGGCATGATAATTGCTCGATATAAAGCGGTTGGCGTTCACCTAAATTGTTGGAAATGGAGTTTTCCTTGGCGGAATTAGCGCCCATACTGGTTGTCGAAGACCATCCGAATATACGCACGGAGATTCTGAAAACCCTGACTGCAGCCGGTTTTCAGGTTGAAGCCGTGTCCAGTGGAGCGGAAGCCTATGAAAGATTCAGCCCCGCTGCGTACAGCCTGGTAATTGCAGATGAAAACGCATCGGGGACCGACGGGCTGACGTTGCTGAATTCTGTCAAAAACAAAATGCCGCAAATTCCGGTGATTATGATGACCGGGAACGGATCCGTCCAAAATGCCGTTAAAACCATGCAGGCTGGTGCTGCGGATTATCTGCTCAAACCCTTTGCAGCGGAAACACTGGCAAAAACCGTCAAACGGGCCGTCGGCGCTGTCAATGGAAACGGAGCCAGGCGATGCGACCCGCGGCAATCTGATGGGGCTGTGAAGGTCAAAGAGACAATCACAGCCAACCAGAAAATGCTGGATATTTTGAAGCAGGCCCGGGGCGTTGCCCCCAGCAGCGCTACCGTTCTGATCCGGGGCGAGAGTGGCACCGGAAAGGAGTTGCTGGCTGCCTACGTCCATCAACATGGCAGGCACCCGCAGGCCCCTTACGTCGCCCTCAACTGTGCCGCCTTGCCGGACACGCTTGCCGAAAGTGAACTGTTCGGCCATGAGAAAGGGTCTTTCACCGGGGCGGTGGGACGCAAGATCGGCAAATTCGAGCAGGCCCAAAAAGGCACCGTTGTGCTGGACGAGATCAGCGAAATGCCGCTGCCGCTCCAGGCCAAATTGCTGCGGGTGCTTCAGGAAAAAGAAGTCGACCGCATCGGGGGCAATCGTCCTGTTCCAATAGAGGCACGGGTTATTGCCATCAGCAATGTTGACCTGAAAACCGCCGTGGTCGAGGGCAAATTCAGGGAAGATCTCTACTATCGCATCAATGTCATTCCCCTGCTCTTGCCGCCTTTGCGGGAGCGCAAGGATGATATCGAGTTGCTGGCCAAACACTTCCTGGAAAAATTCAGCCGGGCCAATCGTAAAAAAGTAACCGGCCTGGACAGGGCCGCTGTGAAAATGCTTTGCGCACATGAATGGAAAGGCAATGTGCGCGAACTGGAAAATGTTATCGAAAGGGCGGTCCTGATTGCAGATGGCCCCCGTATTTTGGCCGAACATCTTCTGTTGGATTCTTCGGCCGATACGTCCCCGTCCTCCGAACACCTGGCGTTTCAGGCCGGTTGCACGGTTCGCCAGATGGAAAAAAAATTGATATTCAACACCCTTAAAGAGGTCGAAGACAATCGTACCCAGGCCGCCGAGCTGCTGGGCATCAGTATTCGAACCCTGCGCAACAAACTGCACGAATACAAGGCCGAAGCCGCCAGCGAGTCATAAACAGAGGACAGATGACAGAGTTCAGATGACAGAAAATAGATGACAAAAGCCAGCGGTCTGATCTCTGTCGTCTGTCTTCTGTTTTCTGTCATCTGCTACCTGGTATGGATTTTGCTTCGTTTGATCTAATGAATTGGCAATACCATTTGTTCATGGAGGGAATACCAACGTGCCGACCGATAAAATTTTTAGCAATACCCTCAACACCCTGGAAAAGTCCCTGAATTTACGATCAATCCAGCATAAGGCCCTGTCGTCCAATATTGCCAACATGGATACGCCCAACTACAAGGCCGTGGAACTGGATGTCGCCAAACAAATGGCCAAACAGAACGGCTCGCTACCCGGCCTTAAGCTTGTGCGGACCAAAGTCGGCCATCTTCCAATCCGGAGTGACCGCTCGGACCAGGTGACGCTGAAGGCGGCCCGGCCGCCGGGATTCAGCTTGCGGGGTGACGGGAACACGGTGGATATTGATCGCACAATGGGCAAACTGGCCGAAAACACCTTGCTCTACAATGCGACTGCACAGCTGATATCTAAAAAATTCAAAGGGTTAAAAAATGTCATCAAGGGAGGTAAATAGGCATGGACTTCTTTAATTCGATCCAGACCAGCTCCTCGGGGTTGAGTGCCCAGCGGCTGCGCATGAATCTGATTTCTGGCAATCTGGCCAATGTGAATACAACCCGTACCCGTGACGGGGGACCTTATCGACGCAAAGAAGCAATATTTGCCGCCCAGCCGATGAATTCGGAGTTTAACAAAATTTTGACGGACCGACTCAACAACCAAACGGCCGGTGTGCGGGTTGACCGGATCTATGAGGATACCAGCCCCCCTTTGATGAAATACGATCCCTCGCATCCCCATGCCAACGACAAAGGGTATGTGGCCGTGCCGAACATCAATCCCATGGAAGAAATGGTGAACATGATTTCAGCTACCCGGGGATTTGAAGCGAATGTTACCGCCCTTAAGGCGGCCAAAGAAATGGCCCTCAAAGCACTGGAGATAGGTCGTTAGCCATGAGTGATATTACAATACAAAACAGTCCATTATCCCCGGAAGCATCTTCACTGCCCACCCGTAAGACCGGATCGTCCGGCGCGGCTTCTTTCGGTCAAATACTGGAAAGCTCCCTCGATCGGGTGAGCCAGCTTCAGAAAGAAGCGGATGCCAGTGTCAGCGATCTTGCCACCGGCCAGCAGACGGATATTCACAAGACTATGATCGCAGTGGAGAAAGCCGATGTATCCTTCGAGCTGTTGATGCAAATTCGCAATAAACTCATCGCTGCCTACGAACAAATTATGCGCATGCCGGTCTAGTTGATGTTGGATTTCGGATTGTTACTAATTTTCCTAACTAACTAATAATATTTAATTTATAAATATTTCGAAATTTCAATAGCCCATTCTCCGCTTTAGGCGGAGGCGCGTTAGGATTTCTATGGAAGCTTTTCGTCAGATATTATCACAACTAAACGCAACCTTTTCCAATTTGAGCCTGGGCAAAAGAATAACCCTGATGACCCTGGTCCTGGGGTCCGTGGCCGGATTCCTTTTCTTGATGAACTGGTCGGGGCAAAGTGAGTTCCAGCCCCTGTACGCCCAGCTGGACCCCCAGGATGCCAGTGCGGTTTTATCCCGACTGCGAGAGCAAAAAATTGATTACCGCATTGCATCCAATGGTTCAACCGTCCTCATTCCCCAGGAGCATATCTATGAAACCAGAATGCAGCTGGCATCTGAAGGACTTCCCCGCGGCAGCGGGGTCGGTTTTGAGATCTTTGACAACTCGAAACTCGGCATGACCGCCTTTGCGCAGAACGTTAACTATCAACGCGCGCTGCAGGGGGAACTGGCCAGGACGATCAATCAGATAGCTGAAATCGAAAGTTGCCGGGTTCATATCGTCATGACTGAAAAATCGCTTTTTATCGATGAAGAAGAACCGGCCAGTGCTTCGGTCGTTCTGAAATTACGCGCCGGTAAATGGTTGAATCAGGGTCAAATCGACGGGATATTGCACCTGGTATCATCGAGCGTGGCACGGTTGAATCCGGAAAATGTGACCATCGTAAACAGCAAGGGCAAACTTCTGGCCGGTGCTAAAGATCCTGCTTCCTTGGGCAGCCTCAGTTCAGACCAACTCGATTACCAGGATCGGGTCGAGAAAGCGCTTGAAAGTCGTATTCTGACCATGCTGGAATCGGCCCTGGGAGAAAACAAGGCCATCGTCAGATTGTCCGCCTCGTTTGATTTTAAAAAGCAGGAGAGAACCGAAGAACACTATCTGCCTGATAATAGAGTGGTTCGAAGTGAACAACAGCTCAATGAAATGTCGGTTGACCCCAGCACTGCCCCCCAGGGTATACCGGGAATTCGGTCCAATCTGCCCGGTGATCCCGCTGCAACTCAACAGAGCCGAGTTACCGGATCCAAGCGTGCCTTCGAAAAGAATGATCGTACCGTCAATTATGAGATCGGCAAGGTAATCAGCCATATAAAAGAGCCGGTGGGCGAAATGACCCGGGTTTCGGTGGCGGTTTTGGTGGATGGGACCTATCAGCCCATTGAAAAAGCCGAGGGGGCGGTTGAATGGCAGTATGTGCCCCGCACCCCCGAAGAGATGCAAAAGTTTGAAAGCATTGTTAAGCGGGCGGTCAATTTCGACCAAACCCGGGGAGACCAGGTCGACATTGTTAACATCCCGTTTGAAACGACGAAACTGGCGGCGGAAGACACCGAAGCGGTCCAGGAAGACTGGATGGAATTGCTCAAAAAGTACCAGCCCTATCTGAAATATGGGTTTTTAAGTCTTTTCCTCCTGCTGTCTTTCGTGTTTTTTGTGAAACCGCTGGTCCGCTGGCTGACCGAGTATTCTTTCGGGGATATGCAGATGTTTAAGCAGCTGCCCAAAACCGTCGGCGAGCTCGAGGGTGAATTCAATCCCGATGCCAACCAGCTGATATTCAGAGATCAGGCTTCCAATTTAATCGCCAGCGACAAAGACGCATCTTTGGGTGTCATGCGCGATTGGATTAAGGAAAGCTAGTTCTTTGTTTGGCCCGGGTCAGTGGCGGTGGATATCGAGTGGAAATTTATGATTAGTTATTAATAGGACGAAGTTGCGCGTTGCGGGTTACGAGTGGAACAGGCAGATTGTCTGCTGTTAACCCGCAACCCGCAACGCATAACCCGCAACCCGCAACCCGCAACCCGCAACTATGGATATCAGAAATTTATCAGGACCGCTAAAGGCGGCGATTTTAATACGTTCTCTGGGACCCGAGGTGACCAGCACCGTATTCGACGGCTTGTCTGAAGATGAAAAGAAAGTGGTCAGGCAACATCTGGACCAGGTGGGGGCGATTTCAACCCAGGTCGCAGAATATGTGGCCAGAGAGTTTATGGCCAATGCTGCCAAGAAGAGCCGGTTTGCCCTGAGGGCCCCTGGCGCCTCGAATGATAAAGCCGCCTCCGATCGAAGCGATGGAAAAGACGCCGCCGAAGAGGCCCAGGGGCTCGCAGCTATTTTGGCACTGAGTGCCGATGAAATCTATGAATTGGTCAAGGATGAGCATCCCCAGACGATCGCCATCATTCTGATTCATCTGAAAACAGCCGTCGCCAGTGATGTCGTCGCCCGTTTGCCGGACGAGATCAAAACGGACGTTGCCGTTAGAATCGTCAATCTGGAAAAGGTAAATTCAATTATGATCGAAGAAGTCAACGCGGTCTTTACCGATATGCTTAAAAACAAAAAAAGTACGGTGACCAATATCAGCGGCGGCGTCGATCGGTTGGCGGAAATTTTAAACCAGACGGATGAAATATCCAGCGAGCTGATTTTAAACGAAATCGAGGATACCGATAGTGAAATGGCCGCCCAGATCAAACAGAAAATGTTCGTTTTCGAAGATCTGGTGCTGGTGGATGACAGAGGTTTCCAGAAGTTGCTTCGCAAAGTCGAGACCATGGAGCTTGCGATTGCCCTCAAGGCAGCTTCTGAAGAGGTCAAAGATAAAGTCTTCAAGAATATGTCCGAACGTGCCGGGGCGATGCTGCGCGAAGAAATGGAAGACCTCGGGCCGGTCAGGATGAACGAAGTGTCCGATGCCCAAACGGCTATCACCAACATCATTCAGGAAATGGAAGCCAAAGGAGAGATAATTATCAGTGGCCGTCGAGGAGAAGAAATCATTGCCTAGCGACGAAAGGCAATCGTCTGGGAGCAGACAGACCGGTTTCAGGCTGCACTATTTCCCGGATATTCCGGTGGACGGACGGCTGGGTGTTCGTCGCTGTACGCCCGACAAGGCCAGATTTCAAAGGACGCATTATGACAGCAGTGACCCGGCCTGTCTGGATTCTGCAGCGGATGTTGATGCCCGCAGAGCCCTGGCCAGACAGGCGGCCTTATCCGCCGATGAGCGGGAGGAGCAGGCCTACCTTAAAGGCTTTGAGGAGGGCAGGGCCCAGGGCCTGAGCGAAGGTGAAAACGCGGGATTTGAACAGGGGACCCAAAAAATTGAGCCGCTGATAAACAGTATCAAAGAGGCCCTGATCCAGCTGGCTGCGATTCGAAGAGAGACCTACTCGCAAATCGAAAATGAAGTCGTGGAATTGGCCCTGGCCATTGCCCAAAAAGTGATCTGCCGGGAGGTTGCCACCGACAGAGAAACCGTGGTGTGTGTCGCCAAGGAAGCCCTGGCCAAAATCGACGATCCGGGCAAAATAACCATCAAGATGAATCCTGCCGATCTGCTCTTTATCAACGAGACCAAATATCAACTGGCCAATATGATCGCCGACGTCAACAACGTCACCTTTGAGGGCGAGGAAAGTATCCAGAGCGGCGGCTGCATCATCGAAACACAATTAGGTGAGATTGATGCGCGCATAGAAAAGCAACTCGAAGCCGTAAAGGAATCCTTTCTGGGCAATATGGAAAAGGAAAATACCGGAAGCTGATCTGGAGTCATCTTTTACCATAGTATTCGAGGGCTTAACCAAAGCTGTGACAGCGGCTCCACCAAATTCGAAATCCGAAGCACGAAATCCGATTATCTCAATAACTTAACCCTATCATAAGGATTCTATCGGCCCCGATGCCTGGCGAAGTCAACCTAAGAAAATTTCATAGCTGTCTGGAATCAACCTGTTCGATCCGGGCCACCGGACGTGTCACCAACGTCGTCGGCCTGGTCGTGGAAGCCCGGGGACCCGTCTCCTGCCTGGGGACCGTCTGCGATATATACACAGCCGACAACCATGTCATCGCCGCTGAAGTCTCCGGTTTTAAAGACAACAAGGTGCTGCTGATGCCCCTGGAAGAAATTAGGGGTATCGGACCGGGATGCCGGGTTGTCGCCCGCCAACAAAATGCCGTCGTGCCGGTGGGGACCGGTCTGCTGGGTCGGGTCATTGACGGACTCGGCCATCCGATTGACGGCCAGGGACCTGTCATAACCGAAACCGAATATCCGATTTATGCGCCCGCATTGAATCCGTTGCTGCGCCGAAGGATTCAGCGACCGCTGGACTTAGGTGTGCGGGCGATCAATGGGCTGTTAACCGTCGGATGCGGTCAGAGGGTCGGCGTATTCGCCGGATCCGGCGTCGGAAAAAGCGTGCTTCTGGGTATGATCGCCCGCAAAACCAGAGCTGATGTAAACGTCATTGCCCTGATCGGTGAGCGGGGGCGGGAAGTGAATGAATTTATCCAAAAAGAGCTCGGTAAGGAGGGATTGCGCCGGTCCGTTCTGGTGGTGGCTACTTCGGATCGATTGCCGCTCATCCGAATGCGGGGGGCCTTCATTGCTACTGCCATTGCCGAATTTTTCCGTGACCAGGGTCAGCATGTGAATCTGATGATGGATTCGGTCACCCGCTTTGCCATGGCCCAGCGAGAAATCGGATTGGCCCTGGGTGAACCCCCCGCTACCAAGGGCTATACGCCCTCTGTTTTTACCCTGCTACCCAAATTGCTCGAGCGTGCCGGAACCTCCGATAGCCGCGGCACGATTACCGGCCTGTATACGGTGCTGGTGGAAGGCGACGACGCCAACGAGCCCATCGCCGACGCTGTGCGATCCATTTTAGACGGGCATATCAATTTAAATCGGGAACTGGCCATGCAGAACCATTATCCGGCCATAGATGTCCTGGGCAGCATCAGCCGTGTTATGGATGACATTGTCGATCAACATCACAGGCAAAACGCCCAGCAGCTTAAGCAGATCATGGCCATCTACCGCAAGGCCGAAGATTTGATCAACATCGGAGCCTATGTGACGGGCAGCAATCCCAAGATCGACCACGCCATTGCCATGCATGACAAAATCCTTGCCTATTTGCAGCAGGATCTAGATGAAACGGTTGTATTTGAGGATAGCGTTGCCCAGATGGCGCATCTGTTTGAAATTGAGAATAGGGTCCCTGAAGAATAAAAGACAGAAGAATCACAAACATAACATAGGGTCCAATTCAAAAGGTATTTTTGGTGTTTCATTTTTGGTGTTTGGATGACGGTTATGAAGTTATATCAGAAGGTTGGATTATAAAAAACCAAATACTACACACCAAACACACCGCACCTCCGGTATTACAAAATTCAATTCATAGTCATCTGCTAATGGAACTATCGAGACCTGCCGCCCATGTATCAATTCAAATTCCAAACACTCCTAAACCACCGCCGTCACCAGGAAGAGGTGTGCCAGCAGGAGTTGGCGGAGGCGCAGCGGAATTTGGCCGATGCCCTGGAAAAGCTCAAGACCCTTGAACAAGAAAAACGTGAAAACATTCAGCGGTTGCATGCTCAGCAGAAGGAACGTCATAATGCCGCGAATGTCTTAATGTTTACAAATTATATCGAGCAGTTATCAAGGAGTATCGAAGTACAGGAGCAGCTGCTGCAGCATGCCGCCCAAAAGGTCACCCGGAAACGCGATCGTTTAATCACGGTAATGAAAAAGCGCAAGACCCTGGAAAAACTAAAAGAAAAGGGGTGGTTGGCGTACCAGCAGAAAATCATGCGGGCCGAACGTAAATTCAACGACGAGGTCGCTGCCACCCGTTATGCCCGGAAGATGTGACCGCGGCTGGAAAGCCGCTCCCACCAGCTAATGCCGCTAATTGCTGCTGCTCTACCTTTACGCCAAATTTTACAGATTCCTAATATCGATAGAATTCCTGCATTCATCATTCGTCATTCGACATTCCTCCTGCCATCAGCCCGCAACGCGCAAGCCGGTAAACTTTGCCAGCCATGGGCAATAATTGCCTGGTCCCATTGGTTTGCGCAGGAGCCGGCCCGGAGGAGGGGGCTATCCGGATAATCTATCAACTCAGATAAAAATAATAAAAACTTAATAATAACGGTAGATTATATCTGTACTGCCGCCCCAATTGCGAATCGGCTTGAAGGCGATTAAGTTTTGGCACGCTCCCTGCTACAAGACAGGCCGATGTGATAGGTACACACGCTTTACGAACTCAGATGCGAGGAAATTCTCACAATGACAACTGATTTGCTTTTTATGCCGAAACTACCCCCGAAACCACCTTGCACTATGCGATCTGATAAAACCGGCGCGGTTGCCTCCGAGCCCTTTTCAAAGAACGCGTCGACCGACTCTGCCAAAGGCGCCGAACCTGAAACTTTCTTAACAACCCTGCGAAAAGTGTCCCGGGACCGCAATCGGTCTGAGGGGTCCCTTCGGCAGGAAGCGACGGCTGCGGGCCGTATGGACCCAACCGATCGGTCCCCGGTGGATCGGCCCGACCGTGATAATGAGTCCGTCGGCGATGACGCCCCATCGTTGTATGGCGGAGACGAGGCGCCTTTAGGCGACGAGGCGCAGATGGCCGTCAACTTAAGCCGGCTGATGGCCTTGCTCGAAAAATTGGGCCTGAAGATCTCGGCCGGCGGGGAGCGCTCGTTGCACGGAGCCCAATCGGCCCAGGACCATATGACCAGCCCGGCTGAAAAAGTCCTGAATAGACTGGCCGCGTTAAAGCAGTTGCTGGGGGCGATTCAGTCCCAAGAGCTAAGCCCGGACAAGGCAATGGCGGATGGACTGGAGCGGCTGGGGCAAGTCATCGCCCGGGCGATGGGCGCCGGTCCTTTCCATCTGGATCAAAGTGGTCCAAAAGCGGGTATTAATCCAGGACAGGAAAATGCCCCCGGCATCACCGGCGCTGCGGCCGGCGAGGGCGCCAGCCGCCAAGCCCAGACCGACATCCCGGCGGCTTTGTCCCCGGCCGCATCCGGCACGGATAACGCCCCTCAATCGCCGGAGGCCGTCAGGGCGGCTGCAAATTCCCAACTTCCGCTTTCATCCGATGGCCCCGCAAGGGAAACCGCCGCCAAACTAAACCCGAATATACAGGCAGGGGCTGAAGCCGGTGTGACCGCCAAGGATATGAACGCTCGGCCGACACCGTCGGCCATTGGACCGGAAATCGGTGGCGAAGCTGAGGTGGCCGGCAAAACCGGCACTTCCAGGAGCAATGGGGATTTAAGCCGTTTGCTGTCAGCGGCCGACAAGGGACACCGTTCCGGCGGCGAGCCCCTGCAGGAACCCTCTCAGACGGGCGACTCCTCACCGGTATCGAAATTGATAAATGATGCCCAGGTCGCGAAAGAAAATCCCTTGAAAGCAGATCTTGCTGCCGCCGGGGATGCCGGCAGTAAAGTGGTCAAACTCGAAGCCGGCACCAACGACGGCGGACAGCTGGCCTCCCAGAGTCAAACTTTCGAAAAACCACTGGAAAGCGCATCTTCGAGCAAGGAGGCCGAGGCCGTTCCCCGCGAGCTTCGCCCCCAGACCATGGAGCAAATCGTGCGGCGGGCGGTTATCCAGGTACGAGACGGGCAGCATGAGGCCCGGATCGACCTGAAACCCGAGTTTTTGGGCCATGTCCGCATGCAGGTGATCACGGCCAACCAGCAGGTGACCGTAAAAATCCTGACCGAATTCGGATTCGTCAAAGATATGATCGAAAACAGCGTTCAGCAACTGAAAGCCGAATTGCAGCAGCAAGGCCTGGAGGTCGACAAAGTGGATGTGTCCGTTTCCCGTGACTCCCAGGGTAACAAACACCCACAGGAAAATATGGAACATGCCGGTAACCGGCGCC
>JAFDCJ010000447.1 GCA_019312835.1 Deltaproteobacteria bacterium | reverse complement strand
TCCATCCTCAATGGCACCACCATTTTCGTTGCCGGCCGGCACCGAGGACGTGAACCGGGTTGAGCCGACCGGTACCGCTGTTCTGATATCCATGCAAAACGTCCGGGTGACCTACGGCGACACCACCGTGCTGGACGGTCTCGACTGGACCGTGAAGTCCGGTGAAAACTGGGTCATTCTGGGACCCAACGGCTGCGGCAAAACCACCCTGCTCAACCTGGTAACGGCCGACAACCCCCAGGCCTATGCCAACGAGATATATCTTTTCGGGCGGCGGCGCGGGTCCGGCGAAAGCATCTGGGAGATTAAAAGACAAACCGGCTACGTGTCGTCGGAATTGCAGATCCGCTATCGCCAACCGCTCACGGCCTTTGAGGTGGTGCTGTCCGGATTTTTCGACTCCGTGGGCCTGTATCGCGATTTTACCAGAACCCAGAAAGAAACCGCCGAACATTGGCTCGAGATTCTGGGCGTCGCCGATAAATCCGACCGCATTTTCAATCAACTGTCTTACGGTGAGCAGCGCATGATGCTGCTGGCACGATCGCTGGTGAAAATGCCGCCGATCCTGATCCTGGACGAACCCTGCCAGGGACTTGACCGCACCAACCGGGGCCGGATTTTAGATGCCATCGATGTCATCGGCGCTCACAGCCAAACAACTATCATCTATGTCACCCACTATCCCGACGAGGTACCCGCCTGTATGACGCGAATGCTGCTGTTTGAGGAACGCCGGCAAGGCGGATACGCGGTTACCAGACAAAGCCTTTGAATATTTTGAATTGTCCTGACCAGCTAAGTTAAGACGGAAAAGGCTGTGGAAGCCGCTCCCATAAGCACATGATTTCTCTATAAGCTTTAGTGACGCCGCCGCCATCTCTGCCATTCCCGCCCCTGCGTGCGTAAGGAAGCCTTTGTGATAACCGACCATATCTGGTGGATCCTTAATAAAATTAATCCCAATAGTGGAAAAAATAAAAATGATGCATATCGTAGGTGTATTTAGTAAGAATTTCGTTACCTTTTTAATTGATTGTCGCAAGGACATAGATTTATGAACCGAACCCTGACCGTCAGTATTCTCATTGCCTTTTTTCTTTTGCCGCCGCTAACCAATGCCCGGACGGAACTGCCCGATGAGGCCACCTTGCGCAGCTGGGTTCAGGAAATGAAAACATCATCACGGGGGCCGTTCAAGCATCTGCGCTGGTTTTGTGCGGACGGCACCATTTTGCCACCCAAAGAATATGCATGCAAGGATCATGGCGGCGGGGTTCAGCATGGCGAATGGACGGACCAGGTAAAATTGATGCGCGCCAACGGCTATTACATTGCCAATGTATATGCCGATATCAAGCCCCAGGCCTTTGTGGCAGATCCCCGGCATCTGGACATTCTGAAGCAAATGATTCTGGAGCAGTTTCTAATCGATGCAGATGACGGCTGGATCCTGCGCCGGGCCAGATACTATCGCGGGGCCCTGCAGGCCGAGAATGAAACCTACGGCGGGTATGTTCTGCTGCTGGAGCTGTTAAAAGATCCCCGGATGCGCCAACAGCAGTTTATTCTTCTGCGACAGGCGGTTCGTTACCTGCCCCATGGCCGCAGCGGTGCACCGATCAGTGAGATGCGCCAGCTGGCCCTGACCATAGCTGAACAGGACGAAAATTTTGGTACGCTCCGCAACAAGCTCCATGTGCGCCCCGAACTCAGTGACGCGCAGCAAGTGCGCGATTATGCCGCCAAACGCGGCCGGGAGGAACTTCGGGACGCGTATGCGCACCTGGCGGAAACCATTGAAACGGTTTACCAGCCCCAGGATATTGTACCTGAAATTAAAAGTCTGGCCAAAAATATCAAAAATTCCGCTTTAAGTCGCAAAATAGTTAAAAACGCCGGCCTGCTGGCCGCCGAGAATAAACCCGCGGCCCGCTTTGATGCTGCCTGCCGCATGCTGGCTGACATCAGGGACGCGTTTTACCGCAAGGGGCCATCAAGACAAATGCTGGCGCTGATGGATATCAGCCTGCTGCTGGAAGGAGATCTGTTTCGCAGCGGCAACCAGGTCCTGCAAAGCCTCAATCAGGCCAGCCGGCGCCAGAGAATAGCGCTGCTTTCGACCAGCACCGACGGCCTCTACGGCCTAGGTTTAATTTCTTTACGTCTACGCAAAGCACTGCAGCAAGAGTTCAGCCGGCTGAGTGAAAAGAATCCCCGCCTGATCGAATATAAAACCAATCTGGAATACGCCGCCCAGGTTCCCGAGTGGGCCGACCGGAACATACGGTTTCATTTTTCAGAAACGGCCAAGCATCTCGCGACCATTGAGCCTGCGGTCCGCCGCTATGTCCATGATGCCCTGCGCGGCAGTCTTCTGCTGTCATATTCGGCCATGCTGGAAACCCTGCTGGCAGATGCGGATCAACAGCTGGGCATTTATAATGAAATGTTCGGCCAGCAGATGGCCGCCGGTATGCGCGGATTGAATGCCGGCCTTGCCCGCGGTGTTCTCAAATTCCCCCCACCGGACGGCAGCCCCCAGAATTTTGACCGCAATGGCATTTATGTCCTGCCGGCAACCACCGAAGATCTGCCGCCGGTGGCCGGGATTATTACCGCCGGCAAAGGCAATATCCTGTCCCATGTTCAACTGCTGGCCCGCAATCTGGGGATCCCCAATGTCGCCGTTGAGAAAGACCTGCTGAACCGAATATCTTCCCAAAAGGGGCAACGGGTGGTGCTGGCGGTCAGCTCCCAGGGAATTGTCCAGCTGGTCGAAGACGGGCCGCGCTGGGATGAGGTCTTTGCGGTGGATACCAGACAAACCGATGTCCTCATCCGCCCCGACCTCAATAAGCTGGACCTATATAACCATAGCTTTATCCCGCTCAAGCAATTGCGGGCAACGGATTCGGGCAATGTTGTCGGTCCCAAAGCCGCCAATCTCGGTGAGCTCAAGCACCATTTCCCCGAAGCGGTTACCGAAGGTCTGGTGATTCCCTTCGGTCTCTTCAGGGCCCTGCTGGATCAGGAGATCGAACCCGGTGGACCCAGCGTGTTTAGCTGGATGCGGAAGCAATACGCCCTGATCAGGTCTTTTGAAAAAAATCCGGTCAAGCAGGATCAGATGGCCCGGCAATTTTTACAACGCATGCGCGACTGGATCGTGAATGCCGATCCGGGACAGGATTTTCGCGATCGTCTGAAAGCCGCCATGGAAGACACCTTCGGTCCGGACGGATCTTACGGAGTCTTTGTGCGCAGCGATACCAATGTGGAGGACCTGCCCGGCTTTACCGGTGCCGGTTTGAACCTGACCGTGGCCAATGTCGTGGGGTTTGATAGGGTACTGGAAGCCATCAGCAGGGTTTGGGCTTCGCCCTTTACCGAACGGGCCTACCGCTGGCGGCAGGCCTATATGACCACACCGGAACATGTTTATGCGTCCGTGCTCCTGATGAAGAGTGTGCCGGCAGACAAATCCGGGGTGATGGTCACCGCCGACATCGATACCGGACTGCCGGGCTGGCTGACCATTGCGGTCAATGAGGGAGTTGGCGGTGCGGTTTCCGGGCAAACCGCCGAGGAACTGCGTGTGAACCTCAAAAGCGGTCGTGTGCGGCTGATGGCCCATGCCGCCGAGCCGTCCAAACGGATCATATTACCAGAGGGCGGCATGACCAAAATTGCGGCCAGCGGGGCCGAAGCCGTTTTGAATCCCGGGGATATTGATCTTTTGATAAATTTTGCCGAATCAGTGCCGGACCGCTTTCCCCGTTTCAAAGACACCCGGGGACAGGCCGTGCCGGCCGATATTGAATTTGGGTTCTACAACAATAAACTGGTGCTGTTCCAGATCCGTCCGTTTCTGGACAGCCCCCGGGCCCGCCAAAACCTCTATTTAAACAGCCTTGATCAAAATTTAATCGCCAAGCAAAACCTTATCGTCGACCTGGACGGGATTCCCGCCGAGGAGAACTGATGAAATTATTTATAAAATCCGGATTATTACTGGCGTTGATGAGCTGGCCGGCCACGGCCTGGAGCTATCCCCTGGATGGTTATCCCTATACCGGAATTTTGCGCCTGGAAGGCTTTCGGCTGGCCCAGGAAGGCAAGGTCCGCGGCATAAAGATACCCGCCGGTGCGCGGCTGGACAGCGACCAGGTTGATCTGCGCCTGGGAGATCGCCAGGAGTTTGAAATTCCCGCGCCGGATCCGGACTTTGCCCGTGCCGTGGAAAAATACCTGGGCGATGATGCCGAGCGTTATGCGGTGGCGGTCCTGGACCTGTCGGATCCTGATCAACCAAAATATGCCGAACACAACGGCAACCAACGCGCCAATGTCGGCAGTGTGGGCAAGCTCCTGGTGGCCCTGGGCGTATTTCAGGCCCTGGCTGATATTTATCCCGATGACATCGACCGACGCCTGAACCTCCTGCGAACAGCCATCGTTACCGCCGATCATTTCATCCAGACCGATCATCACAACGTGCCGCTATGGAACACGGGGGCTAAAATGATCAGCTACCGCCCGATTCAGGTCGGCGATCGGGCCAGTCTTTGGACCTATCTGGACTGGATGCTGTCAGCCAGCTCCAATGCGGCTGCCAGCCTGGTGATCAAAGAGCTGATGCTGATGGTTCATTTCAAAGACCAGTATCCCCCTGCTGATGAGCAGGCCCTTAACTTTTTTAGCCAAACTTCCAAAAATGATCTGAAAGCCCTGTTGTTTCGCGCCCTGCAGGAGCCGATTACCCGCAGCGGCCTGGATCTCGAACAGCTCCGGCAGGGATCTTTGTTTACCTGGAAGGGCAAGCAGCTGGTGCCCGGAACGACCAGTTATGCCAACCCCAGGGAATTGATGCGCTTTATGGTCAAACTGGAACAGGGAAAACTGATCGACACCTTTTCCAGCCGGGAGATCAAAAGGCTTATTTACATGACCCAGGGCCGCATCCGCTATGCGTCCTCGCCGGCCCTCTATAGCGCTGCGGTTTATTACAAATCCGGATCTTTATACAAGTGCAAGGCGGAGCCCAATTTCAAATGCGGCAAATATGAGGGCAATATCGTCAACCGGTTGGCGTCACTGGCCATCGTCGAAAGCCCGGCAGCAAAACGGCAATTGCATTATATGGTGGTGGTGATGTCCAACGTGCTGCGCAAAAATTCAGCCGTTGCCCATCAAACCCTGGCCACACGGATACATAGACTAATAGAATCACAACACCGTGGGGGGAAAAATTGACGTGAAATACAATTTCGCCATCCCGTCTGGACGACAATCCGTTTTTGATTTTACGCGCGGGGTCTAATGGGGTCCGACAATCGTCAATTGGAGGCGGATTTGGTGATGAGGTCGTCCATGACCACGATCAGGTCGCTGAGCCATTTACCGCCCAGGGGACTTTTGGCCAGTGCAACGGCAATATATCGGCGGCCGCCGTGTTCGATGATGGCGCTGTCGGAGTGATACTGTCTCCAGGTGCCAGATTTACGGTAGATGCGGTGATCCGGATCTTTGGACTCCAGTCCTTTGACAAATTTATGCTTGATTGCCGGATCCGCCAGAATATCCTTCATCTGCCTGCTGTGCTCGGGGGATACCAGCTGGCCGGTTTGCAGCATATAATAAAAACGGGCAACCTGAAGGGCGGTGGCGCCGTGGGATAGGTTGTGAAGCGGGTCGCGCTTCCAGACCCCGGATTTGCTGTACTCCTTGCCCACCCACAGGCCCCCGTTTCTTTCCGGGTCATAGAGACGGTAGCGGGGTGATTGCAGCAGATCGGCCAGGTAGGCTTTGCCGACCTGATTCAAGATTTCCGTGGCCGCCCGGTTGGACGAATTACGGATCATCATGGCCAGTTTAGCGTGGGTTTCTTCATCAAGGGTCATTTCCCCGCTGGCGATGCGCTCAAAAGCCCCCAGTAAAATGGCAATTTTAGGCAAGCTGGCGGCATACATCATTTCATTGGGATTAATATAAGCCATGCGCGGCCGGGAAGGTTTGGTGATGTCCACCAGGACAATGCTGAGGTCTTTGCGCTGGGCGGCCTGCTTGAGCTTGAGGATGGTTAAACAGCGCTCCAGACCTTTTTGCAACACAGGGTCACAGCTTATGGACAAATCAGCGGGTCCCCGTTCGGCCAACGTCGGAACGCTAAGCATCAATATGAAAATGGCTGAAAACCCCAACCATATGATGAGCTTATTCATAATCGTTATTGTTACTGAAAATAGAGGTAAAATCAAGTGAATTTTTCCAATCAGGCATCGGAACCGGATTGTAATGGAAAATACATTATTCTTCGCAAGCTGGGTCTGCGGGCGTCTTTGCTGTTTGTAAATTTTTTTCTAATTATCACAGCACTTTATCAGTTGAAACCGGCCAGCCGCTCGTTGTTCATCGAGGCCCTGGGAGCGGCGCGACTCCCGTACGTGTGGATCATCACGGCCCTGACCATGGTGGTGTTCATTACCTACTATCATCGCCTGGTTGCCCGATACAGCCGGTTCAACGTTGTATTGGGCACCTGCCTGGTTATCAGCAGTTTGCTGGTTTTGTTTCGGCTTTTGATCAATTTTCCGGGTACGATCGTTGCCGTTTGCTTTTACGTGTTCGTGGACATTCTCAGTGTGGTCCTGGTTGAGCAGTTCTGGAGTTTGACCAATTCGATTTATACCACCCGGGAGGGAAAATCCTGGTATGGCTTCGTCGGTACGGGTGGGTTGGTCGGCGGTATTACCGGAGGCGGTCTATCGGCCCTGTTAATTCAGCACACGCGTCTGCAGACGCCGGACCTGTTGTTGACGGCTGCAGTGACCATCGGCATTATCTTTGCCCTGACCTGGGTAATGGGACGTATCGGTCTGTATTGCGAAGTCGAGCAAGTGGTTCGGGTTGAAGCCGCCGGTAAGGCCGGCTGGCGAGTTCTCGGACAAAGCCGGTATCTGATGCTGATTGCAGCCGTACTGTTATTGGCACAGCTGGTATCGCCCTTAATTGATTATCAATTCTTAAGCTCGGTAGAGGCCTCCTACCCTGAAAGGGAAGCGCGGACGGCCTTTATCTCCCTGTTTTTCAGTGTCATGGGTTTCATATCGGTGGGTATCAATTTGGTAATTACGCCGCTCATCCACCGGTTTTTCGGCACCATCGTCGGGTTGCTGGTCCAGCCGCTGATGATCAGCCTGTTTTCCTGGGCCTTTTTATTTCAATCCACGCTCTTTTTTGGTTCCGCCGCCAAGATCAGCGATCGCGGATTGTCCTATTCGATTAATCGAGCATCCAAAGAACTGCTTTACATCCCCATCGATCCGGTGATCATCTACCAGGCCAAAGCCTGGATTGACATGTTTGGGTATCGGATATTCAAAGTGTCCGGATCGCTGATGATACTGATATTCACCCAGTGGCTGCCGATTAAACTGGGTTTATCTCAACTCAGTTGGATCACCATCACTATCTGCGCTGCCTGGATTGCGATTATCATGGTTCTGCGGCATGAATACCATCGGGTTTGTGAATCAGAAGGATAGCGATAAGGGATGGTGGAATGAAGAAGGAGGATTTCAGCCGAATCGAGCCGTTTGCCCCCGAGCCTACGATCAAGGGGCTCGTCCAAGTCGAAGGGGCAAGACGGATGGCAAATGCAAGGCCCGGGGCGTAATGCTGACCCCATCATCATTCCAAAAGCAGATCCGAAACCCGCTAGTAAACCTTGACTAGCGGGTTAATAACATCTAAAACTATTATGGCCCATCCCAAACGTTTAGCCATGGATTCTATCGCAATCCCATGATCATTTTTTGAAAGTGAGATTACCCCTGTGACCCTCGATGCCGTTATTGTTGCCGATTCGGGCTCGGACAGCATGTCGAGCACCAATCCGCTGAGATTAAACCTGGACGGGCGGACCGCCGACATCCAGGTGGTGCAAAATTATCTGGCCCATGGCGGCGCGGTTCAAGACCCGATTGAAGGCGACAACCGGATGAGCTGGGCGTCGGCCCCCAAATTAAACGGCATCTACCTGTTTAACTACCTGACCCAAAAAGAATTCGATGTAAAGCTGATCGACTCCTATTATGCTGAGAAGGATCGTTTCAAGCAGCTTCTCGAGTGCAATCCGCGCGCGGTGATCATTTCCACCACCTTTGTTCCCGGCAAACCGAATCTTATCAGGCTGGTGGCGGATATCCGTGAGCTGGCGCCGGATGTGTTTATCATCGCCGGCGGACCGCTGGTGTATATGTCTTATTTAATGCGCGCGCGTGCCGGCGAGGCGGATTATGACACCGAATCCGCCCGGGGCGATTTTTTGTTTTTTGAAAAAGATGCCGAGCCTGACATCGACCTTTGCATCATCAGCCTGCGAGGCGAGCAGACCCTGAGCGCTATACTGGACCGCATGCGGGCGGGAAAAAGCATCGATGACATTGCCAACTGCGCCCGCAGGGTCGGCAAGGAATATACGTTTACCAGACGGATTGACGATATCCATGGCACGGAAGATTTTGCCATAGACTGGCCGGCGCTGCCCGATGCCATTTTTCAATCCGGCGTGGTGCCGATGCAGGCCTCCAATGGTTGTCCGTATCATTGCGCCTTTTGCAATTTTACCAAAGACCGGCGCTTGACCTGGGTTAAGCCGCTTGAGCGCATCGTGGCAGAGATGCAGGCCGCACAGGATCGCGGCGCCCGTTATGTCTGGTTTGTGGATGACAACTTCCGGCTCGGCAAAGGCGATCTGGAGGCGGTTTGCCGCCGCTTTATAGATCAGCGCCTGAGCCTCAAATGGATGACGTTCGTGCGGGCCTCCACCCTGGACCGGGTTGATACCGATTTGTTGCGGCAGGCAGGCTGTATCGAAGTGCAGCTCGGGCTGGAGTCGGCCGATCCGCTGATATTGAAAAATATGAATAAAAAGGCCTCCCCCGAGCTTTACCGCCGGGTTCTGAAAAAATTGCTCGGCTCCGGTGTCAACTGCTCATGTTATTTCATCTTCGGGTTTCCGGGTGAAACGGAGCAGAGCGCCCAAAGAACGCGTGATTTTATCAAATCCTTTGACTGCCAGCCTTACGAGGGCAGCCTGTGCTGGTCGATGTTCCCTTTCATGCTGCCCCCCCTGAGTCCGGTCTATGAACCCGCGTCCCGCAAAAAATACGGACTTTCGGGCTATTTGCACAAATGGCAGCATGCCACCATGAATTCCGACCAGGCTCGAGATCAGCTGTTAAGAACATTTATGGAAATGGAGGGTTCGGGTCCGATCTACCGTGGGGAAAACCAGGAAATCCTGCGGCGCCTGGGGCCTTCCGGGCGCAAGCAATTTGACGCCACCCGTCATAAATTGTCCAAAAAAGCATTGTCCGGTAATTTGGAAAAGGAAACGATTCTGGAATCTTTCAGGCCGGTGCTGCGCTCATTAACGGAAGCTTCATAGCAGTGTGGTGTCCCTGAAATAG
>JAFDCJ010000446.1 GCA_019312835.1 Deltaproteobacteria bacterium | reverse complement strand
ATGCAAATGCCGATATCCGTCACCCGCAGGATCTGGAAGGCAAGCGCGTGGGACTCCGAACCCTGCAAAATACAGCCGGCCTGTGGATACGCGGGATGCTTCAGCATTACTATGATGTCGATATTCGCAAGATTCACTGGGTCAGGCAGAACCGGGAACCGGTGGCCGCCCCATGGGCGCCAGCATTAAAACCGCAACAGGTACCAGCCGGTGACACCATCGACGAGATGCTGGTCAGGGGAGACCTTGCGGCTGCCATTTACCCTGATATCCTCCCGTCTTTTGCGCGGGGGGACAAGGCGGTCAAGCAGCTGTTTGACGATCCCATGACGGAGGAATTAACGTATTTTCAAGCTACCGGCTTTTTCCCCATCATGCACACCGTGGTGATCAGGCAAGCGATCGTGGACGAATATCCCTGGGTGGCCAGAAGCCTATGGAAAGCGTTTCAGAAAGCCAAGCGAATATGCTATCAGCGGATGGAAGATCCACGCAAAACGGCACTGGCCATGGCGCTGCACCACTGGCAAGCGCAAAAACGCATTATGGGGCCGGATCCATGGATCTATGGGATTGAAGGCAACCGGGAAAACCTGAAGGCCATGATCGGCTATGCCCATGAACAGGGCTTGATTCCGCAAGCCTTCGAGCTGGCAGAACTGTTTATTGAAAGTGCAGCCGCACAAAGTCCAAAATACCTGGTAAAAATGGATTAGCCGATCGAACTGCCGATTGCTTTTGTAGTGAGTTTCCGATATATAATCATTTCTGAGTGGTTTTACGAAGATGGTGATTGCGATCCATCTGTACACTTATTGTCTATAATCGCTTTTTGGAGCAACTCTGTTTAAAGATAGGTTAGCGAAATATGCCCATCAAAAGCAAAAATATTTCAGAACAGGCCTATTTGCACATCCGAGAATCCTTATTAAATAGCGGAGTCTATGTGGGGCAGAAGATCCCTCATCAGGAGCTCGGGCAAAAACTCGGGATCAGCCACACCCCCTTAAGAGAGGCGCTGTTTCGCCTTTCCGCCGAAGGCTTGCTGACCCACGAAAATTACAAGGGCTTTTCAGTTGCCGCCATCACCCTGGAGGAGGCTCAGGAAATTTATGAAGCCAGGGTAATCATCGAGCCCTATCTGGCGCAAAGGGCCGCTGCTCAAATGACCCCGATCAAGGCCAAGGCATTTCGTAAAATCATTGACGCTTACAAACAGCTCATGCAGGAGCCCTACCACCGCAAAAGGATTCTCACGGACAAAAAATTTCATCTGGAGATTGCCAAGATGGCAGGCAACAACACGCTGACCCAGTTGTTGACCCAGATGTACGACAAGCTCATTTTTAAAAGCCCCATAGAGCAACTTTCGTCCAGGAGAAGCAAAGAAGCCATAAAAGAGCACCTGGAAATCCTAAAATCCCTGGAGCAGAATGACGGCAAAAAGGCTGCGACAACCATGCGGAACCATGTGCGCGGGCAGCGGGATTACGTCATTCAAAGCATCATCGCCAAACAGAACAGCTCCCAGACCATAAGCCCTCTGGTTAAAATCAAAACCTAGCCTGTGGGTTTGGCCCTCAAAATCGGTTTTCGATTCAAACCGGCTCCAGTAAAAAAAGAAGTGAAGATTGTATGGATACGATTGATTCGCAATTGGCGCGACACTTGTCCCTGGCCTGCAGGATTTTGGCCGATGCAGGCCATGACAATTTTACCATGGGGCATGTGACGGTCAGAAAGCCGGGCGCTGACTGTATGCACATGAATGCCCACGATCTGGGCCTGGGAGAAATCGAACCGGCCAATGTCCTTTTAGTTGATTTTAACGGCAAGGTGCTTGCAGGCGCGGGCCGCAAGCATTCCGAGTATCCCATCCACGCGGAAATTTACAAGCTCTATCCGCATATCAATTGCGTCGTTCATACCCACCCTTTTTACAGTATCATTGTCGGGGCCACCGACGGCCATATCAAGGCCATCAGCCATGAGGGCAGCCTGTTTGCGGAAATTCCATTGTTTAAAAAAACATCCCTTCTGATTCGATCACCCGAATCGGGGCGAAGCGTTGCCGACGGCCTTAAGGGACACCGGGCCATGTTGATGCAAAATCACGGGATTGTTACCGTTGGCGAATCCATCGAAGAGGCGACGGTCTATGCCGTTTTGCTGGAAAGAGCCGCTAAAATGCAGGTTTCAGCGGCCATGGCGGGTGCGGTTGAGGAAAGCTCGGCCCATGAGGCGGCCGGCAAACAAGGGCAGGTCTTCTACCCGGCCAACATCAAGGGTTTTTGGGAATTTCTGGCACGCAACCTGCCACCGGCGATTTAATCCCAACCGCCGCCCCGGCAAAAGTTGCTTCCTTCCATTGCGTTGTGCGCTCGATTTCATCTGCGCTTATCCATCTGGCGGCTTGCTGGAAACTGTGAAGCTGATCACCGCCATCATCACCGCAGCGTAAGCGGCAATCCAGTAGAGCGGTATCTTGAAACCGAACTGATCCAGGAGGACACCGGCCGCCAGCGTCCCCACAAAATACCCTGAATCAGCGAACATGCGGTTCAGACCCATGACCCTGCCATAGACCTCCGGTGGGACGATGTCCGATATCAGTACGTTGGGCATGCTGTTGATGACCGCCCCCAGTCCGACAAAAATACAGCAGATCAGCAACGGGTTCGCCGATGGGGGCAGCAGCAGTAAAAGCGCCGCAACGGTGGAAAAGAAAATACCGGGCAGCACGGCCGTCTTGCGGCCCAGGCGATCCGACAAATGACCAAATGCAATGAGGCTGACAATCGCAATTCCGGCTGTCAGGGAGAAATACATCCCCAATGTGTCGACTTGGATTTGAAAAACATCCTTACCGAAGAAGGGCAGAAGGGTGTGCCTGAAATAGCCCCTGTAAAAAAAGACAAAAAAACCGAGAGCAAAGATAGGAACGAGTCGCGTGCCCCAGGACTTGACGATCATGGACGGTGAAATCCCTGACCCGGCCCTTTGCGTTTTGCCTTCATGCTCGCCCGGGGTGGCCTGAAGATTGAAAAATATCGTGATCACAGCCATGGAAAGAACAATTAACCCCGCAATGGCCAAAAACGACACCCGCCAGCCATACCATTTGGCCAGAAACCCGGCCAATGCGGGACTGATAATTCCACCGGCATTGTGGACGACATTGTTCATACTCATCATCGTCCCCCTGCCACTCGAGCCCGCCAGCTGGGCAAGCAGCGCCAGTATGGTTATGTTGCAGACGATTGAGCTGAAGCCGATTAGTACCCGGGAAACGATCAGCAGTGAAAAGGAATGGGCAAAACTCATGGCCAGCAGACCGCCCAGGCACAGGACGCCGCTGAACAATAAAACCTTCTTTTTATTATAGTGGTCGGCGAGCAGCCCGCTGGGTACGGCCATGCTGAGTCTCACAACCCCCAGGCTGGCCAGGAAAATAGAGATTTGGGAATAAGACGCGCCAATTTCATCGCGGATAGAGGGCAGCAGCGGAAACAACGCATGAAAGGGCATGATCATGATAAAGCTGAAGACATAAAGGGGCAGTGCTTTTTTATTCACACCTTGCGTCCTATTAATCCGCGGCGGTGGCTTCGAAACTGATCATTTCCAGCGTCGTGAATGCGAAAAGTTCGGCTGCCTGTTTGGGCAAAACGCTGAAATGAAACAGGGTGTAGTCCTGTTCATACGGCGACAGGGCGGCTATCCCGTTGACCGGGATAACCACCCGGTATTTGAGTTCCCTGGCAGCAGTTGTGGCGGTGTGCAGCACGCAGATGTTGGCACGGTATCCAGTGATGACCAGGGACTCTGCGCCATAAAAGTTGAGATAGGTCTGCAGCTGACCGCCGGCGAATTTGTCGAAGCTGTCAGGGAAAATTACCGGTTCCGATGGTTTGCGGGCCAGCCCGGAATAGACCTCGCCCTCGGGTGTCCCTCTCCTGCGGTGGGAGACCGTGTAGATAATCGGCAAGCCGGCATCCCTGGCCCTGTCCAAAAAGCGTCTCATGCCGGGGACTAATTTGTGGCAGGGCAACTCGGGGTTGCCCCAGCGCGCACTGCCGTCCAGGACAAGCACCGCACTTTTGTCGGCCCTCAAGCTGACGGGCGCCGGCTTCGGCAGGTTGATTGCATGCATTTTACACTTTGACCCTCAATTTTTCCTGCAGGTCACCGTTTATAAAATAATCACCTTTGACCGCGCGATCGGCCTCAGCCTCCAACTCTTTATCCCACTGGCCGAGGGAATATCCATACCAGGGTGGCTGGGGTGTTAACGGGGGCAGCTCCAGCTCCTCCCATATCTTTTTGGCGTTTTCCATATATTCCTTTTTTGGCAGGGATATCGGCGGATATGGTTCTTTTAAGATGGCGTTGACCAGCATGGCCGATTCGTCAGCCGGGTCGTGCAAAGAGGCGATGTCCTTGCTGTCGCTGGCACCTGAAAATGGGGGTGCATGACCCTTCTCCAGTCCCCTGAAGATTTGAACGTCCTGGTGGGGTCGCATGCGGTAGCACATGGCCCACATTACGGCGTCCGTGTTCTCCGGATCGATATCCATGTCTACTGCCACTAGGATTTTGCCCACACCCTGGT
>JAFDCJ010000445.1 GCA_019312835.1 Deltaproteobacteria bacterium | reverse complement strand
GCAGGTAATTATCAATATCGGTATGACCATGGGCTTGATGCCGGTGGTTGGCGTGCCGCTGCCGCTGGTGAGTTATGGCGGGTCATCGGTGTTGACAACTGCCATCGGTATCGGTTTATTAATGAATGTCAGTATGCGGCGGTTTATGCTGGAATGATGAATTCGAAAAATCGAATTCATCATGTGTGTGGTTTTTTGTGTTTAGTGTGTGGTGATGAGTGTTTAGTATTTAGTTTTTAGTGTTTGGAAAGAACGGCCGAAAGATCGACCGATCAGAACACCAAACACCAAATACCAAACACTAAATACAAAACACATTTGTGAATTGTCACTTTTCCAATCATTTGCGAGATAGCTTTTTTTAACTCCAAAGAAGAGGTAACCCAAAATAATGAAAAAAGATAAAGGATCTGATCGAATCTCAACTTTTATCGGCGCTGATGCAAGTATCGACGGTACCATCGAGTTTAGGGGAACCATAAGGGTTGACGGGTCGGTTAAGGGTAAGATTTCCAGCAGCAGCGGTACGGTGGTTGTCGGTGAAAAGGCCGTTGTCAATGCCGAAGTCAATGTCAATGTGGCCGTCATTATGGGCGAGCTCAACGGCACCGTAAATGCCAGGGAACGTATTGAAGTCTATCCCCCGGGAAGAGTTGGCGGTGATATTCATGCGCCGGTGATCTCCATTGAGCCCGGCGCTATTTTCAATGGAAACTGTGAGATGAAGAAGCAGCCGAGCCAGGCTGTCAAACCCGCTTTTTTTGTGAAAAATCAGCCGCCAGGTGAAAAATCGAACGTAAAATAATGTCATCAATGAATTTTGGCTTCCGATTTCGGATTTAAAAAGCAAAATCCGGGCCGCAACTCCACTGGGTCCCATTTTGCCCGACATAGAACAATTTTTTTTCTGTCAGCCGGCCTCGATAGCTTCGCCGGGCCCTTGCAGATAAGTGATTAGGCCTGCCGGGCGCCTGGAGAAGAATCTGAAATTCTGCAACAATCCAGACTACTTACATCCCCGATTCATTTCAAATACCAGACGATAAAAATTTTCAAAAAACCTTTGACAACCAATTATATCTGATGGTATAGCTGCCTATTCTTTACAGGGAAAATATCATGAGACGGGATCGCCAAACCCGTCAAACATATGCTTTTCTTATTTTTTCGGGGTGAGATCCATCTATTTGCTCAAAATTTGTTGATGGAGGTATTATATGGAAATTTCTGGTATTTGCCGGAAAAGTTTTACGCTTCCGTTGTTTTTGATCGCGCTGATATGTCTCCTGTTTCCCCTGCACGCCTTTGGCGCCGGCGTCGTCGTAACCCCTGACGGTTCCCTCCTCATTCAAATCGCCAACTTCGTTTTCACCATTTGGGTACTGAATCTGCTCCTATACAAGCCGATCCGCAAAATTTTGAAACAGAGAAAAGAGAAGGTCAATGGCCTTGAACTTTCGATCGAAACTTATACCAAAGATGCCAGGGAAAAAGATGAGGCCTTTGTCGCTGGTGTAAAAGAAGCACGGGCAAGGGGCGTGGAAAAAAAGAACGCCCTGGTACAGGAAGCAACCGATGAGGAAAAGTCCATTCTGGCTGAGCTCAACCAGAAAGCCCAGGCAGAGCTGGCGCAAGTTCGCGAAAAAATTAAGAGAGAGGCTGAGACGGCAAGGGAGAGCCTGCAAAAGGAAGTCGATGGTTTTGCCGATAAAAAAAAAAAAAAAATTCTGGGGAGGGCTGTTTGATGAAGATTTCCGGTACCGGCCGATCGCATCCGAGAAAATCAAATAGGGCGGTCGTTCTTTCATATGTTCTGTTGTTTTTCGCTTTATCAATCTCAACGGCCCTATGTGCATCCGGTGGTGACGGGGGGTCCAAACCCTGGGAATGGGAGGACACCTATCGCGTGATGAACTTCACCGTGCTGGCTGTGGCGCTGGTTTTTATTTTGCGCAAACCATTGTCCCAGGCCCTTTCCTCCCGTATCAAGATGATCCGAGAGCAGCTCGATGACCTGGAATCTCAGAAAGCCGAGGCGGAAAAACAGCTGGCCGAATACAATGAAAAACTGGCCCAACTGGAAAAAGAAGCCGAGAAAATACTCGATGATTACGTACGTCAAGGCAATGAGGCCAAGGCCAGAATATTAAAGGAGGCCGAAGCCTCCGCCGAAAAACTTCAGGCTCAAGCCCGCCGCAGTATTGAGCATGAGTTTGAACAGGCAAAATTAGAACTGCAAAAGGAGATATTCGAAAAATCTCTGTTGAAGGCTGAAGAAATTATCAAAAATAGAATTTCGGACGAAGATCAAGATCGAATTGTTGATGACTATCTGAAGAAGGTGGTGGCAGGATGAAAAATTTGGCGATTGCAAGGCGTTATGCCAAGGCCCTTTTGCTGATCGGAAAAGAAGACGGCCAAATTGATAACTACAGGCAGGAACTTGACGCGTTTAGTGCCTTGATTGAAGGGGAAGGAGCCCTTGAGCAGGCCATCAACAATCCGCTTTATAATGCGGATGAGCGTAAAAAAGTTCTGGCGTCGGTCATCGAGAAATTGGCGCTTTCCGCTGTTATGAAATCTTTTCTAACCCTGTTGTTTGACAAAGGGCGTTTCGCGTATCTGAGCAGTATCAACGAATTTTATCAGAAGCTGGCGGACGAATTAAAGGGAATTGCACGCGCCAGCCTGGTTTCGGCAACCGAGCTGTCATCAGAGACGGTTGACAAGATTCGCGCCACCCTGTCGGATAAGACAGGTAAAGATATTATTCTGGAAGTTGAGCAGGATCCCGGTTTGATCGGCGGTATTGTGACCCGCATCGGTGACCTTGTTCTGGACGGCAGTATTAAAACACAATTACTCAATATGAGAGAATCATTGAAAAGGGGTGAGGGTGTCTAATGGAACTAAGAGCAGAAGAAATCAGTCAAATTATTAAAGAGCAGATTACGGATTACGACAAAAAAGTCGAGCTGAGCGAAACGGGTGTCGTTTTGTCGGTCGGTGACGGTATCGCACGCGTTTACGGCCTTGAAAAGGTCATGGCCCTTGAGCTCGTAGAGTTTCCGGGCGGTATCCTGGGGCTGGTATTGAACCTCGAAGAGGACAATGTGGGCTGCGCCATCATGGGCGAAGACATCCACATCAAAGAAGGCGATATGGTCAAACGTACCGGCAAAATTGCCCAGGTGCCGGTGGGTGAAGCCGTGCTCGGCCGGGTGGTCTCGGCGGTCGGTGAACCTCTGGACGGCAAAGGTCCGATTGATGCCAAGGAGTTTAGCCGGGTCGAAATGGTGGCCCCGGGTGTTATTGCCAGAAAGAGTGTGCACGAACCGTGCTACACCGGTCTAAAGGCGGTTGACGCCATGACCCCGGTCGGCAGGGGACAGCGTGAACTGATCATCGGCGACCGCCAGATCGGCAAGACCGCCTGTGCCATTGATGCCATTCTTGCCCAGAAGGAAACTGATATTTACTGCATCTATGTGGCGTGCGGCCAGAAAAAGTCCACCGTCGCCCAGGTCCATGCTGTTCTGGAAAAACACGGCGCCATGGAATACACCACCATCGTTTCCGCCTGCGCCAGTGATCCGGCGACGCTGCAGTTTATCGCCCCCTATGCCGGCTGCGCCATGGGTGAATATTTCCGCAACAAGGGCCAGCATGCCCTGATCATTTATGATGATCTCTCCAAACAGGCGGCCGCCTATCGTCAGGTTTCTCTGCTGCTGAGACGCCCGCCCGGTCGTGAGGCCTATCCGGGCGATATTTTCTACAATCACTCCCGCTTGCTCGAGCGTGCGGCTAAAATGAATGATGAGTTGGGGGCCGGTTCTTTGACCGCCCTGCCGATCATCGAAACCCAGGCCGGAGACGTGTCGGCCTACATCCCCACCAACGTTATTTCAATTACCGACGGTCAGATATATCTTGAACCGGGCCTGTTTTTTGCCGGCGTCAGACCTTCGATCAATGTCGGTCTGTCCGTGTCACGGGTCGGCGGTGCCGCCCAGGTAAAAGCCATGAAACAGGTCGCCGGTACCCTGCGCCTGGACCTGGCCCAGTTCAGAGAACTGGAAGCCTTTGCCGCTTTTGGCAGTGATCTGGATGCCGCCACCCAACGGCAGCTGACCCGCGGACAACGGCTGGTTGAAATCCTGAAACAGCCTCAGTATCAGCCGTTGCCGATGGAAAAACAGGTTTCCATTCTCTATGCCGGCACCAAGGGCTATCTGGATAAGCTTCCGGTCGATGTTCTGGCCAAATACGAAGCCGGCCTTTACACCTTCATCGAAGACCGGTACCCCCAAATCTTTTCCGAGCTCAAGGAAAAAGAAGAAATTTCGGAAGACCTGGATAATTTGATGGCCGAAGCCCTGAATGCCTACGGCGAGGAGTTTAAAGACACGATCAAGTAGTTATTGGTTATGAGTTATTAGTTAATAATGATCGTCGGGATGTCGTTCGAATAACCAGTAACCAATAACAAATAACCAGAGGTTTATATGCCAAGCTTAAAAGATGTCCAGAATAAAATTGGCGCGGTAAAGAAGACCAAGCAGATCACCAAGGCCATGAACATGGTGGCCACCTCGAGACTGCGGGGGGCCCAGCAGAATATGGAAAATTTCCGTCCCTATGCCAACAAATTTTCGGAGGTGCTGGGGAGCCTGGCCGAAAAATCCGGCGATGAGGCCAGCCCGTTGCTCGTGCCGCGTGAGGAAGTTAAAAAAATCCATGTGGTTTTGTGTACTTCCGACCGGGGCCTGTGCGGGGGCTTCAACGTCAACCTGGTTGACAAGGCCAGCGCCTTTGTTAGGGAGAAAAAAGCGAACAACGCTGAAATCTCCTTTACCAACTTCGGAAAGCGGGGGCGTGACTGGACCCGTAACAAAGGGTTTGCGAGGGTAGATGAGCACATCGGAGTGGTGGGCACGACCTTCAGCTTCAACGTAGCCGCCACCGCCGGGCGCAAGCTTGTTGACGGCTATCTCAGCGGAGACTATGACGAAGTCCATGTTGTCTTTTCTGAATTTATCAGCATGGGCCGGCAGGTACCCACGATAAAACAGTTGCTGCCGATTCCGCCCATTGAAACGGAAGAGGAGGCGGCCGTCGAGCAAAGCGGTGAGTACCAGGCAGAGCACATCTGTGAACCATCGCCCGACAGTCTTTTGGGAGAATTGCTGCCCAAAAGCGTACACGTGCAGCTGCACAGCTGTCTGCTGGAAACGTCCACCAGCGAGCATGCCGCCCGCATGGCGGCCATGGACAACGCCACCAAGGCGTGCAACGATTTGATCGAAAATCTAACGCTGCTTTATAACAAAGCCCGCCAGGCTGCCATTACGGCAGAACTGATGGACATCGTCGGCGGTGCCGAGGCGCTTAAAGGATAGAGGTTAATTAACCGTTCAGGGTTCTGGGTTCAGAGGTTCAGGAGCTGTAAGTTCAGGGATCAAGAGTTAGAGGTTAGAGGAGCGCTTCGCTTTAGGTTTGAGGGAAAAAAGAAACGGATCATATTTGCCTCCAACCTCAGACCTCTATCCTCCAAACAATCCTGAACCCGAAAACACTTAAAAAGTGATTAAATATTGATGCAATTACGAGCCACTAATTAAACATTCTGGAGGTCTATAGATGGGAGAAAACATTGGGACAATAACGCAGGTTATGGGGCCTGTTGTGGACGTAGAGTTCGAGCAGGGCAATCTGCCTACGATCTATACGGCACTGACGATCACCAACCCTGCCATCAGCGATGAAGAGGATAACCTGGTTGTTGAAGTCGCACAGCATCTGGGTGACAATGTGGTCAGAACCATTGCCATGGATGTAACCGACGGTCTGATGCGGGGGCAGAAAGCTAAAGATACCGGCCATCCGATTATGATGCCCGTGGGCGAGGCCGGACTTGGCCGCGTCCTGAACGTGGTCGGCCGGCCGGTGGATGGCCTGGGACCGGTGAGTCAGGAAAAGATGATGCCCATTCATCGTGAAGCCCCCAAATTTACGGAGCAGGATACCACCGTGCGGGTGCTCGAAACCGGTATCAAGGTTATCGATTTGCTTGTCCCGTTTCCCCGTGGTGGAAAAATGGGCCTCTTCGGCGGTGCCGGAGTCGGCAAAACCGTCATTATGATGGAAATGGTCAATAATATTGCCCTGCAGCACGGCGGTATTTCGGTATTTGCCGGCGTCGGTGAAAGAACCCGTGAAGGCAATGACCTTTACCATGAAATGAAAGAGGCCGGGGTTCTGCCCAAAGCGGCGCTGATTTACGGGCAGATGACCGAACCGCCCGGCGCACGGGCGCGGGTGGCGCTTTCCGCTCTGACCGCCGCTGAATATTACCGTGATGTAGAGGGGCAGGATGTTCTTATTTTCATTGATAACATCTTCCGCTTTACTCAGGCCGGCTCCGAAGTTTCGGCCCTGCTCGGGCGGATGCCGTCGGCGGTTGGTTATCAGCCGACACTGGCCGTTGACCTCGGGGAACTGCAGGAACGGATTACCTCCACCGATAAGGGTTCCATTACGGCGGTGCAGTGCGTTTACGTGCCTGCGGACGACCTGACGGACCCGGCACCTGCCACCACCTTTGCCCATCTTGACGGAACGGTGGTTCTTTCACGTAAACTGGTTGAAAAAGGCATCTACCCCTCGGTGGATCCGCTTGACTCGACTTCCCGCATCCTTGATGCGGCCTACATCGGTGATGAGCATTACCTGGTTGCCCGCCAGGTACAGCAAATCCTGCAAAAGTATACCGAGCTGCAGGATATTATCGCGATCCTGGGTATTGACGAATTGTCGGATGAAGACAAGATTACCGTTGCCAGGGCCAGAAAGCTGGAAAGATTCCTGTCCCAGCCGTTTCATGTTGCCGAAGTTTTTACCAACACACCCGGTGCCTACGTAAAAATCGAAGACAACATCAGAGGCTTTAAAGAAATCATCGAAGGCAAACATGATGATCTCCCGGAGGCGGCCTTCCATATGGTCGGTGGCATCGAGGATGCTATCGCAAAAGCCAAGAGGCTGGCTGCTGAATAGTTGAGGAACCGATATGGCTGAGAATATTAGATTAGAAGTCGTGACCCCGGAAAAGGAAGTTGTCAACGCCATGGCGCAGATTGTTATGGCACCCGGCAGCCTGGGTGAATTTGGCGTGCTGTCCGGTCACACACCGTTTATGACCGCACTGAAAATCGGTGCCATCCATTACCGGGACGAAAGCGGTAAGGATCAGTATGTTTTTGTCAGCGGCGGCTTTGCGGAAGCACTACCGGACAAAGTGACGGTGCTGGCGGAGTCAGCCGAGAGAATGGAGGACATCGATCCAAAGCGTGCCAAGGAAGCCATGGAGCGGGCCGAAAAACGACTGGCCGATGAACGGGCCAAGGAAGAGATCGATAGAGCCCGGGCCCGGGCCGCTCTGGAGCGAGCGGTGATGCGACTCAAACTTGCCGCACTCTCATAATTGGTTGTTTTCAAATCCGCCTGAGGCGGATTACAACCGCAACGACAAAAGCATGGACGTGCTTCTGTCTTTCCCCGCCATAAGGGCGGGAAAATCCAAGCCACCCGCTTTGCGGGTGGTCGTTGACTCGCTTAAGGTCTTTTTAGACGTTTACACCTGACGGGGATAATGTATAATAAAGGGTAAACCAACTTGTTGGTTTACCCTTTTTTTCTGAAGGTTCAACGGTTCATGGTTCATAGGTTCAGGGTTTGAAAGCGAACCGCAGAACCGCAGAATATCGAAGGGTGGTTTCGCGCTGCTCAATCTTTTTTAAAATTGACAGAATTCCTTCCTTCGACATTCAACATTCGATATTCATTATTCGATATTTGCTTTTATAGCGATTGCCATAAATCTATTTCGTCTAAATAAACAGGATAATTTATGAATAACAAAGTAGCTGTCGTAATCCTGGCAGCCGGCATGGGGACCCGTATGAAATCGGACAAGGCCAAGGTCCTGCATGAAATAGCAGGCCGGCCGATGATTGCCTATGTTGTTGAAGTCGCCCAACAAATTGCCGGCAATAATGTGATCGTGGTCATCGGCAATCAAGCCCCAGCGGTTCGCGCCAGCTTATCCGCATACCCGAAGCTGCTGTTTGCCTATCAGGATCAACAGCGTGGCACCGCCCATGCCGTGTTATGTGCCTTACCGCACATACCGGATCATTGTGAGCAAGTGATCATCTTATGCGGGGATGTGCCCTTGATTCAGCCCGAAACCATTGCAGGACTTGTAAAAGATCACCTGGATGATGCTCGCGATATTTCACTGCTGGCGGTTGACCTGGACAACCCTTTCGGCTATGGCCGGGTATTGGTCAATGAAAAAAACGCGATTGCCGCCATCATTGAGGAGGCCGATGCCACCGTCGAGCAGAAAAAAATTAAATTGATCAATACCGGTGTGTATTGTATCAACAAAAACCTCTTGCTGGAGGCCCTGCCCAAGATTGGATCGGACAATGCCCAGGGGGAACTTTACCTAACGGATGTGATCGGGATCGGCTATCGGGAAAACCGGAAAATGGGTGTCAGGATCTCTGCCGACTCTCAGCAGATCCTTGGCGTCAACACCTGCCAGGACCTGGAATTGGTGGAGGGGATCATGAAGAAACGGCAGCGGATTATTCCTTGACTTTTTTATATATTACAGATTATATTGAATTTAATTTAGAATGAGGTGTGGATTTTGAATGATGAGTTGGTCTTCAGGCAATTTGAAGAAATTGAACGCAAAGTTGAAAGCTTAATTAAAATTTGCAAAGCCCACGAGGCCACCAATTCAGAACTTAAGTCAAAAATTAAAAGCTTAGAGGAGGAGATTCAAGGTAAGGTTGAGGCGGAAAGAAGTTACGCTGAAGAGAAGGCCTTGATCCGATCGAAAATTGACGGTTTGCTGGCTCGAATAGATGGGATGTTGTCAGAGTAATCTCATGGGATGGCCGGCACGGTATGGGTACCGGAAGGGGAAAAGTCAATAGCCATTGGAAAAAACTGTAACCATAGAGCTTTTTGGACAACCGCATACGTTTAAAGCCAATTCGGATGTAACCCAGGAAAAGGAAGTTGCTGATTTGCTGGTCAGAGAAGTGGCCAGAGTTGAAAATCAGCAATCCGGTCAATCATCAAATATTTCGAAATTAGCAATTTTAATGATAGCTGCACTGAATATTGCCAATGAACATATGGAACTGAAAAGAAATTATGCCAATTTGTTACGTGACGTTACAAATCGAACGTCGAAATTGATTCATACATTGGACAACACGGTGCAGTGATGGGATTCCAGGTTTAAAACTCGTATTTGGACATATGTAACCCGTAAGAAAGTAAAAATACCTTCCCATACCTATACAGGCTTAGCTAGCCCGATCTTTCAGTGATCTTTCCGGGATCCATGTGCAGGTTTATTGGTGAAGGAAGTTGAACGACGGAAATAAGTATTGCCCCTGCCGTGCGCGTGATTGGAAGATATTCTTTGATCCAACAGCTTTTACGATGGGAGCCTTCCCTGGTTTCGGTGTGCATGTTCTGCTTGTTCAGAAAAGCCTAAAGAAGCTAAACGGTGCCCACTTTGAACCCCAGGTTCAAAGACCTCGCCAACACGGCATTGTGGCAGGGGTTCTCCCTTTTCGCATGCCGCTGGATAGCGGGTTGTTTTCAGCGCCACTTTCCTCATCTTGAGATCCCAGATACCTTACCTCCCAATTTCTCATTATCCATCGATTTTAAAAATTCGTTGACCAACGCGATGACGCGTGTTCTATATAGCTGGAGAGAAATATAATGAATGATTACAGTATATTGATCGGCGCAGGATGCTTTGTTGTCGGTTTGCTGATTGCCTTCTGGGTTAAGGGCAAGCTCATGACCCAGAAATTAAAAACGGCTGAAAGCGAGGCAGTTCGGCTTAGTGAAGAAGCCGAGAAAAAGGCGGAAACCCTTCTGAGAGAAGCAGATTTGGAAGTAAAGGACCGGCTTTTTAAATTAAAAAGCGAGTTCGATGCCGAAACCAAGGATACACGGGCGGAATTAAAAAAGAGAGAAGCCCGCTTGTTGCAAAGAGAAGAGAATATTGATCGCAAAACGGAGCAGCAGGAACGTCGGGAACGCGAACAAAACCGCAAGGAAAGGCACCTGACCAAGCGTGAGGGCAAGCTCGAGCGCAAGGAACTGGAATACAGCGAGCTGATTGAAGAGCAGAAAAGGCAACTGGAAAAAATATCCGGGTTGACGGTAGACCAGGCCAAGGAACTGCTCATTCGGGCCATGGAAAACGAGGCTCGCCATGAGGGTGCCAAATTTATCAAAAGAATAGAGAATGAAACCAAGGAGCAGGCCGATAAAAAGGCGAAAAAGATCCTTGCCACGGCTATCCAGAGATATGCCGGAGATTTTGTTGCCGAAAGAACCGTTTCAGTGGTCCAGTTGCCCAGTGATGAGATGAAGGGCCGCATTATCGGCCGTGAAGGTCGCAATATTCGCGCCCTGGAGGCAGCAACCGGAATCGATTTAATCATCGACGATACGCCCGAAGCGGTTATTCTGTCGGGGTTTAATCCGGTCCGGCGGGAGGTTGCGCGTATTTCCCTGATGCGTCTGATTTCCGACGGCAGGATCCACCCCGCACGCATTGAGGACGTGGTTAAGAAAGTGGAAGCCGAAGTCGATATTGCCGTCAAAGAAGCCGGTGAGCAGGCGGCTTTTGATCTGGGGGTGCATGGCATCCACAATGAACTGATAAAGTACCTGGGCCGGTTAAAGTTTCGGACCAGTTATGCCCAGAATGTATTGCAGCATTCCGTTGAAGTCGGGTTTTTCACCGGTATTATGGCCTCGGAATTGGGGCTGAATGTCAAAATGGCCCGGCGCATGGGCCTGCTGCATGATATCGGCAAGGCCATTGATCACGAGGTGGAAGGCCCGCATGCCGTAATCGGCTCCCGGATTGCCAAAAAATTCGGTGAATCCCCCAAAGTTGTGCATGCCGTTGCCGCCCACCATGAAGATGTGCCGCCCAATTCGGTCTATGCGCTGCTGGTACAGGCTGCAGACGGGCTTTCGGGCGCAAGGCCCGGGGCCCGCAAGGAACTGCTGGAAAATTATATCAAGCGCCTGGAGGATCTCGAAAACATCGCCAATTCCTTTAACGGCGTGGCCAACACCTATGCAATCCAGGCAGGACGAGAGCTCAGGGTGATCGTCGAGAGTAAAAAAATCTCGGATGAAGAATCCATATTGCTCAGCCGCGATGTCGTTAAAAAGATTGAAGAGTCGCTCACATTTCCCGGGCAGATAAAGGTTACGGTCATTCGGGAGACGAGGGCGGTGGAATATGCCAACAAGTAGTTTAAGGTTCAGAGGTTCAGAGTTCAGAGGTTATTTAAAAGCGAATGTGGAAGATTGAATTTCGAATATCGAATGTCGAAGGACTGAATTCTGTCTATTCTATTAAAAGACAGAGCAAACCGAAACAACCCTTTGATATTCTGCGGTTCGTTTTTGCCAACCCTGAACGGTGAACCCTGAACCTCTGAACCTTTATG
>JAFDCJ010000444.1 GCA_019312835.1 Deltaproteobacteria bacterium | reverse complement strand
CTGATTTCGATGGGTGTGCCGGGTATAACAGCCTGCCACACAACGTCCATGTCCGAATTGCTCAGGGCTATGCATCCATTGGTCCAGTTGAAAAGCTGGGCAATAAATGAGAACCTTTCATACCCGTTGGCCTGGCCGTGGATCATGATGTCTCCGCCGGGGTCGACGCCGCGCTTTCTGGCATTCGCACGATCCTGCGCATTCGGATAGGAGATGTGGATGGATTTGTAGTATTTACTGTGCGGGTTTTTATGGTCGAGAATATAGCGCCCTTCCGGGGTTCGTTCATCGCCTTGCTCTTGCTTGTGCCCCTTGGGATTGGAACCGAAAGCCACTTTAAAAGAGCCCAGTTCCCGACCCTCACGCATCAGATAGAGCCTGGCCTCGCTCTTTATGACCAGAACTGAGTCGGCGACCTGCCCGCCATAAGCCATCCCGCAAAGCACTAAAAGCGCCACGGCGGCTGATATGATGTTAAAAGTGACTTTCATAATGCTGGTATTTTGAACTTGCAGATTCAAAAATCTTTAGCCGTGCGGATTTTAATCTTCGCCCGCCTCGGCTAATTTCGATCTTCGGTGGCTTCATCTAAAATTACCACCGGAGTGCCGACGGGTGCCCAGCCGAACAGCGTCCTGGCGTCATCTTCCGTAAGGCCAACGCAGCCCATCGAGCCTACGGATTCCGTTATGTAGACATGAAGGTAGGAGCGCAGGGTCGCCCAGGTGGTGCCATGCACCGCCTTGCCGTCCTTGCTGAAAAACATGGTGTAGGGCATGGGGGCTTTATACTTTTTGCTGGTGTAGTCTTCAATCTTTTTAAAGATCGTAAATTTTCCGGGGGTGGTCTCTTTACCGGGCTGCCCGGTGATGACATCGAATTCATAGACTATCTTGAAATCGTCCACCGCATAGAGTGTCTGGTCATGGACATTGACAAGAATGGCTTTCTTCGGTCCGGCATGGCTGTCTTCAACAAAGGCCGTAAGCATCAAACCGAGGCAAACGATCATAATGGCACCAAATGGAACCGCTGTATGGCAACGTCTCATCTCACCGAATCCTTTCCTTGATTTATCAGAAGAACATGACGCTGATTTGGCGTTTGTCAAGGCCGCCTGAGCCTGGGATCTGGTTGGATACAATCACCTTTTGGAATCGATCCCATTCAAATTATCCTTTGGATGATAACTTTTTATGGCTTCAGCAATGACTTCTGGAGCGAACCCTCTGGTGTGGAGAAATCGGTAAATTTTATCCCGTCTTTTGGCGACCTCACGCTCTCTTTCAAAACGATGCATATGTTTTCTTAAAATCTGTACGGCACTCTCCCGTTCATCGGGCAAGGACACGCTTTCTTCCAGAATGCCCATGATGCGCCTGCCCTTAAGGCCTTTTTTGTTGAGCGCCAGCTTTATTCGCTTTTTCCCGTAACCTTTGCGTTTGAGCTGCCGGATATACACCTGCGCCGTTCGAATGTCATTGATATAGTCGAAGCGTTCACAGGCTGAAATGGCATTATCGATGTCTTCCCGGCTAAAACCGCGCTGGTTTAATTTTTGAACCAGCTCATAGCGGGAGTGGTCCCGCCGGGTGAGAATCCGGAGGGCGGAGTTGAGGGCACCTTTGGATTTATCGGGTTCGCTATTCTTCACGGGTTCTTAAATCTTTGCTTCTACATTAAGCTGATAGAAGGTGTAAGGCATCGGGTTTAAGGTAAGAGCAATAGGCGCAAGGCACAACGGCGTAAGGTTTGAGTTTCAGCTGTTCCGCATTCTGTTCTCTGTCTTCTGTCATCCGTCCTCTGTCATCTGTGTTCTGGAGCAGTAGGGCAGTCCACCGTGGCTGCCATTGGAGGTCGGCACTGCCCACCCGCCTCGCCTGCGGGCTCGCATGGCGAACGTGGTGGCCGACCCTGCGCTTCACCCTGTTTCGCCCTGAAGGCTTCGCAGAGCAAGCGCTTTACTTGTTACTCGTTACTCGTCACTATTTACTTATCACTATTTGACTAATTGACTATTTGACCATTCAACTTACTATGTTTTGCCTTGAGCTTTCAGCTTTGAGCTATGAGCTATTTTTCCTGTCTTCTGGTATGGGCGGTCCCGTAATCCTGAATCCGTCTTCACGCAATAGCCGGCTTACTCCCCGCACATGGGGTGCGCCGACAAAAGCTACGGCATCGCCGCCGACAAAATGCTCGCGCATGTTTTCGTAAAAGATTTTGTCCCGATGGTTGATGACGGAACGGTGGCGGCTGGGAAACCGCAACCCCTGGGATTTTAACCTGGCCAGATCACCTGCCAGGTAACAGTCCGCATAACCCCGGGCCAGCTCATGCCACTGATTGACCCGATTCAAAAAGGCCACTATCCGCTCCCGGGACAGGCTTTCCAGTACGCTGACCTGGTCCTCGATGCTCTCCAGGAACTCGATTTTCTTGCCCATTTCCGCGGCGATCGTGTAGGCTTCGAGGTCAACCGAGTGTTTCCAGCCGATTTTCTTTAGAAAACCGGACCAGATTGTAAAAAATGCCAGCCAGGGCTTCATGCCCTTTATCATGTCGTATAACGGATTTTCGACCCTGAATTTACGCAAGTTTAAAACCATAAACG
>JAFDCJ010000443.1 GCA_019312835.1 Deltaproteobacteria bacterium | reverse complement strand
GATCAATTTTGATGTTCTGAAGATCCAAATTGTCGATCGTAAAAAAAGCATCGTTAAAATGCTGATCGACGAGCACAATAACGGGGGTTTGATATCTATCCGCCAGGTTGAAGGCTTTCGATATCACATACAGCGCTTGCTCTGGATGGCCGGGAGCCAGTATTGCCCTGGGAAAATCACCGTGACCGGCATGCATCACAAAACTCAAATCCGCCTGTTCCGTGCGGGTGGGCAGCCCGGTTGACGGCCCCGGTCTCTGGGCCACAACAATAACCGCCGGTGTCTCGGTCATTCCGGCCAGGATCAAGGCCTCGACCATCAAACAAAATCCGCCGCCCGAAGTCGCCGTCATGGCACGGGCGCCGGCGAAATTGGCACCGATCACCATGTTGATGGCGGCAATTTCATCCTCGGCCTGCTCGAGGACGATGTTATGCGCATCCGCCCGGGTGGAGACAAATTCCATGATGGTCGTGGCCGGCGACATGGGATAGCCGGAGTAAAATTTCAAGCCCGAGGCCATTGCGCCCAGCGCCATGGCCTGGCTGCCGGTCAGCAGCATCTTCTGGCGACTCATGTTTGCAGACGGTACGCTGAAAACGGACGCTTTGGGCCGGTTTTCCCGAACAAACTCATAACCGGCCGTCGCGCATTTTTGATTTTTGGCTACCGTCTCAGCACCCCTTGACTGAAACTGCTCCTGCATGCCGTCCAGTACCGGCTGCAGCTTAAAATCCAGCAGGGCAGTGGTTGCACCGGTTGCCACGGCATTGATCATGATGTTGCTTTTACCGGCCTCGGCGGCGATTTGGGCAAAGGGCACCGATAAATGATGGGGATCATCCGATTTAAAATCAATCGACTCGCCGTCGAACAACAGGACGCCATCTTCGACCAGGCAGTCGATATCCTGGCGGGTCGTTTCCTCATCCAGGGCAATCAGAATGTGGACCCGGTCCGCAACCGCCTGTACCGGCGTATTCGAGATGCGGACCTGATCGAAATTATGGCCGCCCCGGATGCGCGAAGCAAAATCCTGGTTGACAAACACATAAAAGCCGTGGCGCACGAATGTCTTGGCAATAATTGAACTGATGGTCTGAATACCCTGGCCGGCCGCACCGCCGATTCGAATGGAAATGTCCATTTTGGGTTACCTCATTTTTTTAGGTTTCCACCAGAGCGGTTGACGTTTACCCCACGATTGTAAATAGAGGAATATAACGGTCAAGTCAATTATCTTGTTGGGCGTCTCCGCTGCCGGTTGAAACTCATGAAGTTACGTGGTAAATAAAGGCATCACCAGGTTAATGATTGTTTTTTCCGTGCCCTTTGATCTACCGCAGGGCCCTGAACCACACTGGAATAATGCTTTCATTCGATATCAGTAAGAAATTAGATAACCATTTAAAAACGAAAGGCGGGTATCATGAAAACGACCAAAGATATTTTTGATATCTTCCTGCAGGACGCAAGCTATCAATACATCATGAAACGGCTGCTGGAGGCGTCCATGGAGGAGTCCTTCAATTCGATTGTGATCACCGAGGCGGGGCCGGGCTACCCTATTATTTACGTCAATTCGGCTTTTTGTGAATTGACCGGCTACGGGCCCCATGAAGTCATGGGTAAATCGCCTTCCATTCTGCAGGGTCCCAAAACAGATCCGGAGGTCATCCGGCGCCTGGGCCAGAATATCGCCGACGGCGAGCTGTTTTACGGTCAGGCCATCAATTACCGCAAAGACGGCTCAGAATTTATGATGGAATGGAAGATCGCCCCGATTCGCAATGAAGAGGATGAGATTACCCATTTTCTGGCGATCCAGCGGGAAGTTACCTGAGCGCCTACCCTCTATGTTGGTTTCCAGCAATGGCAAAATGTGCACGATCATTGGATTTTCAGGAGGTTTACCAATGAAGAAAAAAATGCGCGTCATGACGGAAAGACCGCTGAATGCCGAAACGCCCGTTGAACATCTGCGCACCTGGATTACCGACAATGCGGTCTTTTTCAAACGCAACCAGGGCCAGTTCAAGGATCTGACCATTGACCTCGCCGATTGGAAACTCGATGTCGCCGGACTGGTAAAAAAGCAAATCAGCATGACCTTTGGAGAGATCATCTGTCTGCCCAAAGTGGAACTGGCGGATACCCTGGAGTGTTCGGGCAACAGCCGCTCACTGTTAACCGAAAAGGCCTCCGGCAATCCATGGACCATCGGCGGCGTGGGCAATGCGGTCTGGGGCGGTATCTGGTTAAAAGACCTGCTTGCCGTTGCCGGCTTGAAAGATGACGCCCGGCACGTGAGTTTTGAAGGCCTGGACGAGCCATTGGGCAAGGCCGGCATCAAGTTTATTCGCAGCATCCCGATCGACAAGGCCCTGTCCTCAACTCTGCTGGCCTATGAAATGAACGGAGAACCCTTGCCCCGTGAGCACGGCTATCCGTTGAGGGCCCTGGCACTGGGATGGACCGGCGCCAACTGTGTCAAATGGCTGCAACGCATCGAGGTTTTGGATAAGCCCTATGAAGGCTTTTTTATGGACAAAGTTTACCGGGTATTTCAAAAAGGAGAAGATCCCAAAACCGGCGCAGCGGTCAAAGACATCCAGATCAAGTCCATCATCGTCGAACCTGAAAAAGAGCAGATCCTTTCAGCCGGTATCGTGCCGATAAGAGGTTCCGCTTACGCCGGCGAGGCCGGCATCGAAAGAGTTGAAGTCTCTGTTGATGAGGGCAAAACCTGGCATCCGGCAGATTTGATCGGACCCGAGCAGCCCTATGCCTGGCGCCACTGGGAGTTCCTGTGGGAAGTCAATGTTGGAGATGTCT
>JAFDCJ010000442.1 GCA_019312835.1 Deltaproteobacteria bacterium | reverse complement strand
CCGGCGAAGTGGGCAGGTTCTAACTCTTACAATTGGTAAATTATAGTTTGTAATGATACGATCTAGTTAATTGTATTCTTATGATTTGCAGAAATATTCAGAACTAATTTCGAGGATGAGAGCTAAACGTGTTATGAAGAAGGTCGGTTGCGAATGTTTCGCCGAAGGCGATTGGATTTGAGCGTTTTCATCAGGAAAACGGTCAACAAAAAATCTTAAAAATCCCGTTAATCCTGTCTAAAATTTTTTATAAAAATTGAATCCATTCCATTGATGTCTGAACGCCTGTTTTCAAAGTCAACTCTATAACTACTTGGTCGAGGCTTCGGGCTGGTCTTTTACCAGATAGATAGCCGGCAAACTGACAATTGTCACCGCACCTTTGACCATGACGTTGGCCCAAAAGATCGACCAGACCACATCATGGGGCAGTGCAAAGCCGAAGGCTCCCCAGCAAAAAATCAGGCTGTCGACCGGGATGCTGACGGCATTGCTGGACAGCACCCGCATCCACTGGTATTTTTCAGTGATTCGGGTTTGCCAGAGATGGTAAATTTCGGTGTCGATCAATTCGCTGATCACTTCGGCGACGATACTGGCGATGACGATGCGCCAAACCGGTCCCAGTACGGCGGCAAATTCCCGGCCCAATCCCCAGGACGGATCCTGGGGCAGCCAGGCGGTGAAATGAAAAAAAAGCGCCATGAACAGGTTGATGCCCGCGGCCAAGAATATAACCTGGCGGGCTGCCTGCTTGCCGAGGCGCTTGTGAACCAGGTCCCGGATGGTGAAGGTCAGGGGGTAGATGAAGGTGCCGGCATCCATGCTGAAGCCGGCAATCAGGGTAATTTTCAGGCTGGCAATATCAGACAGCAGTTGAGCGGCAATATAAAGAGAGATGACAACGATTCCAACGGTTGGAATGGTTGAAAACTGTTTTTGATCGGGCGTGGCAACCATTTACAACAATTTTTCTATCTTGGCATCTTTCTTTAAATTTTCCACATATCCCTGGGCGCCTTTTTGGATCTTTTCCCGTTTCAGACGTTCCGAGATCCGATCTTTGACTTCGGCATAGGCCAGGGTCTCTTCGGGCTTTTTATCGTAAACCTTTATCAAATGGTACCCGAAACGGGTTTCGACAACCTCGCTGACCTGATCGACCTGCATCGCAAAGACGGCATCATCAAAAGGCTTGACCATCTGCCCGCGCCCGAAATAGCCCAGGTCACCCCCCCGGGGGCCACTGGGTCCCTCCGAATACTCTTTGGCCAATTCGGCAAAATCGCCGCCGTCTGCCAGCTTTTTTCGAACGTCTTCGATTTTTTTGCGGGCGGCCGCCTTGGCGGCGTCATCAGCGGTGGGTTCGACCTTGATTAGAATATGGCTGGCCTTGACCTGCTCCGGCTTTTTGAAAAAACGCGGGTTGTCGGTATAGTAGGCCTTGGTTTCATCTTCGGTTACGACGATTTTGTCTGCGACCTCCCTGTCGATCAGTCCCCGGATAGCAAGCCCGCGTTTGATTTGTGTCCTGACTTCGGCTTCGGTCAGATTCATGCTGGTCAGGGCTTTTTGGAATTCCGCGTCATTTGGAAAACGTTTTTTGATGCCGGCCAGCTGTTCGTCAACTTTCTGGTCGTCGACTTTGATGCCGGCCTTCTGACTTTGCTGATACAGGACCTCGCGCTCAATGAGCCCATCCAAAACCTCATTTTTCAATTCGGTTAACTGGTCGTCGGATATCTGCCGGCCCTGCCGGGAAACACGCTCCATATGGACTTTTAGCTCTTTGTCGTAATGGGCCCGGGTAATCACAACGCCGTTTACCACCGCTGCCTTGTCCCCGGCAGGCTTGGGGTCGGCTGCCATGGCCGGAAGGGTAAACATTGTTATAATAAAAATTGCAGTGATTATACAAATTCGCCTGCTTTTTACAAACTTCATCGAGATGGTTCCTTTCAAAGTTGGGGTAAAAAAAAAGACTCAACAGAGTCGATCCAAGAATAGAAAAATTGTTGCTCCGATCGGCGCGGACTGCGTCCGTCTCCAAGTGTATTGACAATTACGGTGTGTCTATTGTTTCAGATGATTAATTGTAACACAGAATACAGAAATATCAACGGGCAATTCTGCCAAATGCAAAGGTAATGGGTAAGAGGTTATAGGCAAGAGGTCTGAACATTCTGATCATCAGCCTCTAACCTATCACCCATTACCTCTGACCTATTTTCTATGCGCTACCAGCTATTGACAGGAAAGCTTTGCTTTCCTTGTCAATAAATCCCACTCCGCATCCACCTGTTGCTGAATCAAGGCGATATCCGCCTCTGCCAGGTGCTTGAACCGGCCCTGGCTCATGAAGTAGGCGTCCACCTTGCGATCGCCTTTTATATTTACCGTATAGTGAATGCCGTCTTTTACTTCGTACAGCGGGAACACATTGGTTTGAACCGCCAACCGTGCGACTTTGACCGACAGTTCCGAGCCGATCCGCCAACCGGTGGGGCAGGTGGCCAGCACATGGATGAACCTTGACCCGCCCTTCATTTCGCCGGCTTTCTTGAATTTGCGCATCAGATCATCCGGGTACCCGATGCTGGCGGTGGCGGCATAGGGTATGCGGTGAGCGGCCAAGGCCTCCATAATATTTTTTTTGCCGGTTTTCTTCCATTTATCGGCAGGTGTGGTGGTGGTCCGGGTGCCGTAAGGGGTCGCCGACGACCGCTGGACGCCGGTGTTCATGTAGGCCTCATTGTCATAACAAACGAAGATGCAATCCTCGTTGCGCTCCACGGCGCCGCTCAGTGATTGAAAGCCGATGTCGAAGGTTCCGCCGTCTCCGGCCCAGGATAGAATGTTGGTTTCGGTATCACCACGCATGTCAAGGGCCGCCCTCAGCCCGCTGGCGGCTGCACCGGCCGTGGCAAAGGCCGTGTGCAGGATAGGGACCTTGAGCGCGCTTTGGGGGTAGGGGCCGGCGATCACCCCCCAGCAGCAGGCCGGAATGACCACCATGGTCTTTTCCCCCAGGGCCTGCAGCGCCAGCTTCATGGCAATGGTGGCACCGCACCCGGGACACCCCAGGTGTCCGGGATTCATCAAGTCGTTATACGCCGAGATGCCTACATTTTTATTTAACATGAATGCCTCATTTTTCAGCTTTCTGTTACCCATTACTCCACTATTCCATCACTCCAATACTCCGTTTGTGAGCCTGTGAACAAACTTGTTTTAGTTGCTCCAGGCTTCTACGGTTTCCTGATTCAGCCCGATCCAGATGGTTTCCTCGGACGGGGCGGGATTATTTTTCGTATGATTGTAAATTTCAACCAGGGTGTCGGGTGTGATATCCCGCCCGCCCAGGCCGGCTACAAAACCAAAAACCGGGGGGTGCGGTTCGTGGTTGCACAGGCCCGCCCGGATCTCCTGGGCAAAAATGCCGCCGGCACCAAAGGAGATATTGCGGTCAATGACCGCGATCTTGCCGGCGGAGCTGAGGTGCCGGCAAATGAGGTCGGTGGGCAAGGGTCGAAACAATTTGAGCTTGAACAGACCGACTTTTTCGCCCCGGGACCTCAGATCGGCCAGCACCTGGCGGCAGGTGCTGGTGACGGTGCCGGTGGTCACCATGATAATTTCGGCATCTTCGCAAGCAACGGCTTCAACCGGAGCGTGGGACCGGCCGAAAATGGTTTCAAACTCTTTTTCTATTTGTATCAGGCGGCGTTGGGCTTCTTCCATGGCCAGCTGCGTGTTGTAGCGCATTTCCATGTAGGCCGCCGGTGTAACCAGCTGATTGAAGGCGCTGGGATCGGCCGTATCCAACTGGAACCGGGGGGAGGGCGCCGGCAGGAAGCGGTCCACCGTTTCCTGGTCCGGGACTTCGATGGGCTCAAAGGTGTGGGAAAGATAAAAGGCATCCAGTACCACCATGACCGGCAGATTCACCGCCTCCGCCAGGCGAAAGGCCTGCAGGGTGGTATCCAGGGCTTCCTGGCCGTCCTCACAGTAAAGCTGGATCCAACCGGTATCGCGCTGGGCAAGGCTGTCGGTCTGGTCGGTCCAGATGTTCCAGCCCGGTCCCAGGGCCCGGTTGACTTCGGCCATCACAATGGGCAGCCGGGCGGCCGAAGCCCAGTGCAGCAGCTCGTGCATGTATGCCAGCCCGTGGGAAGAAGATGCCGTAAATGCCCGCGCGCCACCGCTGGCAGCACCGATCACCGCTGCCATGGCCGAATGCTCGCTTTCGACATTGATAAAGCGCGCATTCAACGTGCCGTTCGAGCAGTGCTCGGACAGGGCCTCCACGATATGGGTCTGGGGCGTGATGGGATAGGCGGCAATGACCTGGACTCTGGCCAGACGGGCGGCCTCCGATACCGCGTGGCTGCCTTCAATAACCTTTTTCATTTGATTTCCTCCTCCAGTGCCATGGCGTTGCGCGGACATTCCGTGGCGCACACACCGCATCCCTTGCAAAAATCCATGTTGATCGACCGCTGCGTTTTTTCAACCACCACCGCCATTTCCGGGCAGTAAAGGCGGCAGTAGTCGCAGGCGGCACAGATCCCGCAGTTAAAACAGCGTTCGGCCTCGTTGCGGGCGGCGGTGTCTGCCAGGGTGGATTCAATTTCGGCAAAAGACCGCAGGCGTTGTTCGGCATCAAGGGTGGGTGGGACACTGCGGGCGGCCGGCTGAAAATAATCGGAGACGATTTCATCATAGCTGACGGTATGAGAGGTGCGGTTTTTACGCGTCTTTCCCAGATAGATCTCCATTGACAGCGCGGGACCGGCACCGACCCGGCAGCCGGCAAGCCTTTCTGCTATCGCATCGGTCCCGTGCTGAAACCAGGTGTCCAGGGCCATGGCAGCCTGCTTGCCGGAGGCAATGGCATCGCTGACACTTTTGACCGGCGTGGCCAGATCACCGCCATATACCAGCGGCATCCTCCGGGCAAAAAGGCGGCAGTGGCTGAATGGCAGATCGGTTGTTTTCTCCGGGTCGGGAAACTGCCAGAGGTCTTCGGCAACGGCTCCGATGGCCACAAAGACATTCTTAACCGCAATGGTCTCGGTGGCGTCACCGTCCGGGACAACCCGGGCCCGGCCGCCGGTATCTTTGCCGCTGACTTTCATTTTCTGTAAGATGAGCTCATAACCGGGCGGGGCCGTCGATGAACCGCCGACGGTTTCCCGGATGCGAATCGGCGTGACCAGCTCCATTAGGCGAACACCTTCCTCGGCGGCCATGGCGACCTCGGGTTCAAAGGCCGGCATATCTTGGATACGGCGACGGTAGACGATCAGCGGTGCCGCTCCCAGGCGTGCCAGCGAGCGAGCGACATCAATGGCCGTGTTGCCGCCCCCGATAATTGCGGCGGTCCCGAAGTAAGAGATTTTTTCACCGCTGCCGAGTCTGTTTAGAAATTCCAATCCGTCGCCGGCGAATTCCTCCCCTTCGATAGTCAGCATGAAGGATCGGGCGCAGCCGCAGCCAATAAAAAGCCCATCATAGTCTTTTTTTAAATCCACCAGCATTCTGCCCGTCACCGGGTGTTGACAATGAATTTGCACGCCGGCCCTTTCAATGCGCTTGATTTCCTGGGCCAGCACGTCGCGCGGCAGGCGATAGGCGGGAATACCCCAGCGCAAAAGACCGCCGGGTTCCGATGCGGCCTCGAACACATCGCAACCATACCCCAGGCGGGCCAGAAAATAGGCGGCCGCCAGTCCCGCCGGTCCCGCCCCGGCAATGGCGACCTTCTTACCGGTGGACGGCCGGATGTCGAGATCGGCTCTAAATTTCCCGCGGACGGCCGCATCGCCTAAAAATCTTTCGAGATGATGAATGGCGATGGGGTTGTCCATGTTGGCCCGGTTGCAGACGCCTTCGCAGGGGTGAAAGCATACCCGGCCGCAGACCGACGGAAACGGATTCTCATTCAGGATTGTCTGCCAGGCATCTTTTAACTGTCCCCTGGCGGCCAGCATTTCAATGCGGGGTATGTCCTGACCCACCGGGCAGGCGGCACTGCAGGGGGCGGTTTTTTCTTCATATTTGGGATGGAAAAACCGCCAGGACCCGGTTTTGTTGACCGCAGTGGTGGTGCTGGAATGCGGGATGAAAAGGGGGAGCTGTTTGTCCATGATGGCGTCTCTCATTGATTCTGCCTTAACTTATGAAGGTCATATTTTTTCGGACCTATCTACAAAAATAAGGTAGATATCATTTTATCCCCCTCCCTCGATCCCTCCCGCCAGGGGAGGGAGGCTAAACCCCTCCCCCTTGACGGGGGAGGCCGGGCCAGCCCGCCATCGCGAGCCGCTCAGGCGAGGCGGGCGAGGTGGGGATGAAATAAAATAGGGGATTTCCTTATGCATTAATGTTGTATATAGGACCGTATTTTTTTTGATATCGGAATTCAAATTTCTGATTTCGGATTTTTTTGAAAGAAAATCATCCCTCGTTTATACTTATCAGCCCATCATTCCGATGATCTGAACATTTTCGTAAGCTTCCCTTGAGGCCTGGATGTTTTGCTCCGGTTTGATGGAAATGTCCTCTTTGATGGCTTCGGCGATCATATCCAGGGGCGGCATTTCCATTATACGTGCAAATGCACCTATCATGGCGGTGTTGATAATGGGATGGGTGCGGGTGCCCAGCCCGTTTTGGATGGCAATCCCGGTGGCATCCACGCAGGCCAGCCTAAACCCGGCGAAGGCGGCCGGGTTTGCCGGTTTTGCCGGAGCGTTCATCAGAATCCAGCCCCCCGGCTTGAGACCGGCGGTCACGTCAACGGAGTCCAGCAGTTTGACATCCTGGACAACCGCATGGTCGGGGGTGTAAACATTGCAGCGCAGCAATATTTTTTCTTTGTCCAGCCTCAAATAGGCTTCCACCGGCGCCCCCCGTCTTTCCACTCCGAAAACGGGGAAGGTCTGAACATAATAGCCGGCCCTGAAATAGGCCTTGGCCAGCAAAATCGAGGCCACCACCGTTCCCTGTCCGCCGCGACCGTGAAAGCGTATCTCCTGCATGGGAAACCTTTGGTTTGGTTGATTAGCCCCTGTTAAATCCGCTTCGCTCATTTTCTACGAAAATGTTTAACTGGGTAAATTGAATAGTTGATGAGTTGATTGGTTCGGAAGGTTCTGAATAACTGCTCATCAGAACCCTGAACCTTGAACCTAAACCGCTGAACCTGAGGAACGTTTATATTACATATTCACCAGCCTGTCAAAATCCCAAGAATCAGATCCTACACCATCCCGCGGGAGCGGGTTCCAGCCGCGATTTACCGCTATAATTGGATCGCCACAACTCTTTTGAAATCAATTCTGACAAAATTGTAGTTTTCAGGCCCAACAACACACAATTTTGTAATAAACGAGCTGGAAAGTGATGAACGATCTGCACCTGAAAATTATGATAACCTTCTAACATTATTCTAATAATTTGTTTGGATGCTGGTAAAAAAAGATATGGCACGGTAGTTGTACTAACTAATTATGGATACTTCTATGTTTTCAAAAGGAAATTGGGGGGATGCTGGAAATGAATGTTGATCAATCATGTGCGGAAAAAATGGTGATGGCAGATACAAATACCGGACTGCAAAAATGCGATATCTGCAACCGTGAGTTGAAGTCCTCAACGGAATGGGTATGCAGCGACCACCGCGTTATCTGCAACACCTGCTACCGAAATATGTTGGCTCCCGACAGAAGAATTTATTATGACGGCTAATCGGATTTAATCCGGCTTTTTTTTCTTTCGACGCCGGAGAGGCTTTGGATCCGGTTTCGCTTTTTGACCCCTCACTTTGACAAGTCCACTTTGCCGGATCTTGGCCTTGCGTTTGGTATCCCCATATTTGCCGAATCTTCCGCCCATCGTTTCCCTATTTTTTCAAAATCTTGCGATAGATAACTCTGTGCTGCTCAATTATTAACACTTAACAAATTATCTGTAACAAGTTGAATTGAACCCCTCTTTCATTTCACGCAATCCACCTGCCACCGTCCACTCTGAGCCAGGTCCGGTCGACGGTTCTTTCGACTTTGATTTCCAGCGTCTGCGGGTCGAAATAATAGGTCAGATAGCAGTGCAGCCGGGGATCTGAGAGCACATCCGGGTTGAAGATGATAACGTTCGTGCCGTTGTAGCGCGCCGATGGCGCCAGCAGTCCCGGATGCCCTTCACGGTTTATTCTTCGGCCGATTTGCTGGGTGAACCCGTAATCATTTTCCACCAGTTTGGGAAAGGACGCCTGCTTGCCCCTGAGATCGATCAAAATGGCGCTGCACTTCACCCGGTAAACCGCCCGGTCCCGCACAATTACTTCGTCGAGGCCTTCGACGGCCAACTCCGCCCGGATCATGTGAAAGCAGGTTTCAAATACGGTGGTCTTCATTTCAATCGATCCGTACCAGACGCCGTAGGTGCCGTCTCCGAAGCGGGTGGACAGGCAGGGTTCGCTCTTAAACGGATAATCGATGATCGACCGGGTATACTGAAATCCCCGCTGAATGATTTGCGGCTCCCTGACCACCGCATGATCCTTCATCCGCATTTCGGCCTCGGCCGCGATGGCCGATGCCGCCGCGTCCCCATCGCTCAGATCATCGAACAGGTCCTCCGATTCCCGCAAGGTGGTGATATTCCGGTAGGGCAGGGCCCTGAAATCAGCTGTTTTGTCAAATAGGCTGTTGGAAGCCGTCATCACATACCCCGGAGAAAGTCAAGATAGCGGGCCACCCGGGCCACGCCGATCAGACCCTGGTTTTTCATGATGTCCAGCGGCCGCTGATCGTCCAATATCCGGTTGCGGCGCTTAACCCAGGTATAGCGGACATGCTCATTGCGCGCGTAAAGCAGCCGCAGGCTTTTGTGGATGGAAAGCAGCCAGCCGATGCGATCGAGCATGTCCCGGGAAGACGGCACGGCCCCGCCGTTGCGATACTTTGAAAGCTGGGCCCGGCTGGTCCGGCTCAATCCCAGAAGCTCGAGTTGATCAGCGGTGGAAATTTTCCAGAGCTCGAACAGGCGAATTACCATCCGGCCCAGCATTTTTCTGGCATCGCTGCTTTCAATGTCGATGGAGGTGTTTTCCGCAACTTGTGCCATCGCACCCATTTTGGTGGTCTTCCTTTGCATGCCTTATAATAAACATTATTTGTTTATTATGCAACAATATATTCTACCCGTTTAAATTACTGATTGACAAGTCTGGGGGGCTGCTTCAAAAATTTCCGAATTCGTCATGCCGGACCAATTCAGGTATTTACTGCTTACGGGCGCCGCTGGATCCCGGTTTGCAGGTGTGACGCAATTATCAAAAGCGCATTTATTGCTGTTTTGCCATGCCGGATCACGTCCGGCATGACGATCAGAAATCAAACACTTGCTTGAATTCTGACTCAGCCCCCTTCACGGTAATGTCCACCGAGAAATAAAGTTTTTTTTAATGATTAAATCATACCATTGCTCTGTGACAGATCCGGTCACAGCATAGGGGATTTTTATTTTATAAGTTCAGCATCTAAGAAAGTCGCTAGGTGCTGACCACAACAGCCTCAATTACCATTCAGACAAGGCTTTTTGGTAACTAGGCTTATTCTGGTCAGTATGAAGCGGCGTGATGCTTGGAAAAATATTTGGGCAAATGTTGCTGAAGACCAAGAGATTGTCAGTATTTCAAGAGCACGGCAGGCAGGCAAGACGGCGCCGGTCACGCGTCATTCTTTTGATGCTTAACAAAAAAGTCCCTGACGGCCACCGATTTGGGGTCCAGGTTGGTCAGGCCGACCTTTTCGGCCCAGCCAATGGCCTCGATGTATTCCCCGGCGCTGATGCCGCGCTGAATCCTGGGGTATTCAAACGCCTTATAATCCACATGGTACTGGTGCATGATGTTGACGTAGGTCGATTTGGGCAGGTTGGCGGCCACCCAGCGCACGAATTTTTCAGTGCCGGCAACCCGGTTGGGCATCACCAGGTGACGGATCATCACCCCCCTTACGGCAACGCCGCTTGCATCGGTGGCATGCAGACCGACCTGGCGGTGCATTTCCAGCAGCGCTTTTTGGCCCATTTCCGGGTAATCCGCAGCACCCGCCAAATAAATCTCGGCCTCGGCGGCATCCATGAATTTCATGTCCGGCAGGTAGATGTCCACCACGCCGTCCAACAATTTCAGTATCTCCCCCCGCTCGTAGCCGCTGGTATTGTAAACCAGGGGGATGCGCAGTCCCTTTTCGTGGGCGATACCGGTAGCTTTGAGAATATTAGGCATGACATGGGTGGGGGTGACCAGGTTGATGTTGTGGCAGCCGATGCCCTGCATGTAGAGCATCAGGTCCGCGAGATCGTCATCGCCGATGGCCCTTCCCCGCCCCTCATGGGATATGGGCCAGTTCTGGCAAAACACGCAGCGCAGGTTGCAGTTGGAAAAAAAGATCGTGCCGGAGCCGTTCTGGCCCACCAGCGATGCTTCCTCGCCAAAATGCGGATGGGCCGAATAGACCATCACCCGGGACCCTGCCCGGCAAAATCCTTTTTCCCCTGCCAGGCGGTTGGCCCCGCACTGCCGGGGGCACAGGCGGCACTCCTCGAAGATGACCCGGGCCTGCTCGATGCGGGTGGACAGTTGACCGCGGTCCTCTAGTTTTGCATAACCGGGTACCCATTGACGGGAGGATTTTTGGGATGCATTAACCAGTCGACGCGGAAGGGCCAGGGAACCGCCAAGACAAAGGGTTGTTTTGAGAAAAGACCGCCGTGTAATTTTCATGCAGGCACCTCCTGATCTTTTCGAGGGGTGGGGCCTGGGGGAATATGTTGCGGTGAACGGGATTACAATTTCTAATCCTCAATAAATTCACCATTTTCGATGTGCTGTGATATCAGGTTCTTATTGCTGTCGAACGTCATTTCGACGTGGATCCGGTTGGGGCAGCCGACGCCGAATATGGTTTTTTTCAGAAAATAGGTGACACTGCCGTCCTTTTCGAAATTTTGGGACAGCTCCCAGGATTTATGGATGAACAGGTGGAATTGCGCATTACACTCAGTGCAGCGAACATCTAAAAAAAAGCCGTCTGATCCAGCCGGTTGAGGATTTTCTTTGTCCAAGAGCTTTGCGACTAATTTTTTAAACATGGGCCGGCTCCTTGAAATTGAACAATCCTAAAATACTAAGGTTTAACGATTAAAACAAGGATTCTCTGCGAGGTTGTGCATTTTAATAAAATTGATTCCTTCCGTAATGATAGCACCGGGTCAGACGACTTACCGGCTGTAAGGCCTTTGATCCAGTGCCGGCATTTGTGCCGGTATGATGACCCGCCCGGATGATGGCGGCCGCTAAAATTGACAAACACCTAATTGGTACCTATTCTCAATGATTCATAGAAACTACTCGGATTTATTGTAATTTTAAGATAGTGGCGAGTAACGCATTACCCGCAACGCTCACGAGTTCACCTCCAGGCGACCCAGGAGAGATGGTTATGTCCTTTAAAGATTTTTTTCGGTTCCCGGCATCGAGGCTGTCGCGGCGGATTGCGCTCTGGGTCTTTTTTAGCGTCATTTTAATTGAAACCCTCATTTTTATACCGTCATACAAGAACCGTGAAAAAGAATTGTTGTCGCAACTCAAGGATATTTCAGCCGCCCGGGTGGCATTGATTATGGATATTGTCAGTCCGGATGCATTGGATGATGAACTATTCAAACATGTTTTAAAACTCCAAGACGACAAGGTCGTCATCGGCGGTGTGCTCTACAGCGCTGATGGACGCAAAATTGGCCAGTTTGGTGAAATGCCCGAAATGATGATTGCCGATGTCCAACCGGATGGGATGACCTTTATGCTGAGCCAGGACGGTTCCCGGTACGATATCGCCTGCTCGCCGGTGGAGCTTCAACGCGATTATCGCCTGATTCTTCGCCATGATGCCACATCCATCAACGAGGGACTCTTGGCCTTTTTTCTTCGTATCGCCGGTCTGGTGGTGATCATTTCCCTGGTTGTAACCGTGGGCACCTGGCTGACATTGCGCTGGATTGTGGTTAATCCAATTTTAAATTTAAGACAGGACCTGATTGGGGCCGGCGAGGCCCTGAGCAATGATCAGCAGGCACCTGATTTTTATGCCGCCACGGTCCAACGCAACGATGAGCTGGGTGAGGTGATCGGGGCCTTTCGGCAGATGTACCGGCGGATTTCCGATGCGATCAACCGGCGCAAGCAGGCCGAAGAAGCACTGCAGGCCAGTTTTGAGCAGGTGGAGGCCTATTCCCAGGAGCTCAACGATGAGCTGGAAAAAGGCCGGCAAATGCAGATCAACTTTCTGCCCAACCAGCTGCTGCAACTTCCGGGCTGGGAATCTGCGGCCTTCTTCAAACCGGCCCGCCAGGTCGCCGGAGACTTTTACGACTTTTTCCAACTTCCCGGGGGCAGCATCGGCTTTGTGGTGGCCGATGTGTGCGATAAAGGCGTAGGGGCGGCCCTATTCATGGCCCTGTTTCGCAGCCTGATCCGGATTTTTTCGGGTCAAACCGCCATGGACGGCTTGGCGCTTACCTGCAGTGACACACTGCACGATCAGAATGACGACGTCGCCGACAACCCGTCCGTTGATCCAAACCAGGTCGCGGCACTCAAAGCCATTTCTCTCACCAACAACTACATTGCCCTAAATCACGGCGATCTTGCCATGTTTGCGACCCTGTTTTTCGGGGTTCTGGACCCGGACACGGGTGTGCTGAGCTATGTGAACGGGGGGCATGAGCCGATATTCGTGGTCGGGCCTGCCGGGGGTGTCAAAGAGCGTCTGGCAGCCACCGGTCCGTCGGTGGGCATCGAGCCGAAAATCCACTTTAAAATTCAACAAACCCGCCTGGAACCGGGTGACATCCTGCTGGGATACACCGACGGCGTGGTTGAAGCCAATGCGTCCGACGGTGAATTTTTCACCATGGCACGGCTGGTGGACACATTGGCGGCACCGGTATCCTCGGCCGCCGAGCTGCTCGATCGTATTGCAGACTGCCTCGAGGCGCATATCGGCGAGGCGGATCAGTTTGATGATGTGACCCTACTCGCCATCCGTAAAATCCCTGGAAAGTGATTTCAGAACCTCGCCTTACGCCCAAACTCTGCGTTGTTCTTCGATTTGAAATGCGCACGTAAATTTTAGCTCATAGCTCAACGCCTGAATTTCAGGATTTCACTAGGGTCGGCCACCGTGCCGACTTCTGATGGCAGCCAGGATGAACCGCTCTATTCTATTTCTGAATTGCAGCTATGAGTTGTGAGCTATCAGCTATGAGCTTCCAAGAACCATGAGCCTTAAATTAACGAAGTCGGTTTCGCAAACTTAATTTAGGTTTTTGGAGAAGGTATCCCAGCCAGATGTCGGCGGGGTTTATTTTGGAAGGTTGGGTGAAGAAGTCGATGATGGATAGGTTGAGGGATCGAAACACGTTACGCAGGTCTTCATCCCGCCACAGGTAAAATTGGCGACCGTCCGCATCCGTTACCGCATCCTTGCCCTGTTTCATGGTGATCAACAGATAGCCGGCTTTTTTCAATGCCTGTCCGATGGCATTGAGGACGCTTGGAAATCTGGACCGGGGCAAATGGACCAGGGCGCCGATCAGCAACAGGGCGTCGGCTGACAAACCGGCGAAATTGAAGGTCTCAAAATCGGCTTCGATAATCCGGCTGCCGGTGTGCTCGCGGGCCAGCCGGGCCAGTCCGCTGGAGCGCTCCAGTCCGATGACATCGTACCCCCGTCTTTTCAACCAGAGAATATCACGCCCCGATCCGCAGCCGATATCGATGACGGTGCTGCCGGCTTGCAGGTGGGTGGCCAGGATGTTGAGAAAGCTGGAGGGGTCCACCGAGAATGTTCTAGCGTGGTAGACTTGATAGTGAAGCTGGTAATAGTCCGACATATTGCAGTGGGGGCGAGCTATTCCAGGTCCCTGAACGCCTGTCTAAGATCCAGTTCAAACCTGTATTTTAAATACAGAAGCCGTCTGCGATCTCGTCCGCTTCTTCGCTCTGTTCGCACCCTGCGGTCCGGTACGTCAATGATCGACGCTTGCTGCCGCCGATCAAAGCCAGATCGTGTTCCCCAGTTGTCGCTCGTGCGTCTGTCATTCATGGTATCATCTCAACTCGACTTGGGTCGCGGGGTAATTAGAATTATTATTAATTAAACCATATAGTTATATGATACAACCACCGCATTGCAACGGCGTAATTTAAAATTTCCTATACATCAATTTGGCGGCCCAATACAAGCGTAAATTTGGCCCAAACCGGCGACCAATCGGTGCAAATTGCGCCAACTTTTAAAATTAATTGACAATATCGACCAAAAAAAATATTGATTTTTTTTTAGAATCTTAGCGTCAACCACCGCCGGCAAAGCGGGTGGCTTGGATTTTTCCGCCCTCATGGGCGTGGGAAGACAAAAGCGCATCTGTGCTTTAATCGTTGCGGTTGTGATCCGCCTCAGGCGGTTTTGAAAACAACCAATTAATCTCACATTAAGTATGGAACGCACTTCCATTTAGGCCATTCAGTGCGAAACGGTGAATTATATGGAAAATTGGGTACCATTTGGAGAAGGCGAATATCTGGCGGAACAGGCGTTGATGGTGACGGACAGCGATCATGCGGTTGCCGTCGACAATGTTTTCATCGAGGTTTATGCCGATGCACGCGGGCAGCGCTATCTGAAGGGCAGGGGTCGTATTCACAATATCCTGATGGTCGAGCTGCTGGAAGACAGCGACGATCTGGATCTGCTGCTGGATTTTGGCGGCGAGTTTAAATTTTTGCTGAAAGCGCCGAACCTCCAGGCCGGCAAGGTGTTTTCACCGGACGCCAGATCCGCCCTTCAGTTCATTCCCCAAACTCCCTGGCGCCAGCTATCACCTGACGAATTTAACGATCGAATGTCCCGCCTAAGGCTTTTAGCCCATCCGGGTTAAAAGCCCTACTGCCGTTTCCGGGCCCCAAAGGCTTTGATCTCATCCAGATGCAGCTTGATGATCGGCGAGATCTCGGG
>JAFDCJ010000441.1 GCA_019312835.1 Deltaproteobacteria bacterium | reverse complement strand
GCCATGCTGATGCTCGACCTGACACCTGAAGCCTGAAACCAATCGGACCGATTTAAGAAATTGAAATTCAGCTGTAACTATTCATCGGTTATGATCTCAAAGTCATAGCTTATCTCGGCGACCCCGCGCACGGTGGCGGCGACCGAGCAATACTTATCCTGGGAAAGCTGAATGGCCTGGACCACGGCTTTGTCGGTCAGCCCTTGCCCGCCGAGACGATAGTGGACATGAATTTTCCGATAGGCCCAGGGTGGATCTGGATCCCGCTCCCCACTGGCCGTTACCTCCAGCATGGTCAGCTTTTTTCGTTTTTTTTCTAAAATTTCGACAACATCTACCGATGAGCAGGAGGCCAGCGCAATTAACAGCGTCTCGGATGGGCTGACGCCGATCCCCTCCTTTTGCCCCGAAAGGACAACGGAATGATTGTTGGAGTCCGTTCCCACAAAATGCCGGTCTTTTAACCAGTGAACAGTCGTTTTCACCATTTCTGCTTCTCCCATTTTATTTATTTAAAAGGCAAATCAACTGAATTGATTTGAAATACTGGAAGCACCGAATCACAAATAGCAAATCTCAAATACGGTGCCTGGGATTTGTGATTTATGATCGACGGCTTGCAAACTTAGGCCAGTCCTTCATTACGTTTCTATCTTTATAACAACCAAGGTGATATCATCCTCCGGTTCCAGGTTTTGCCGGAAGCGTTCCGATTCCGCCACGATGGTATCCAGGATTTCCCTGGCACTCGCCGAGGATTTTTGTCGAATGATCTCATAAACTCTGTCTTTGCCGAACATGCTTCCGGACGGGTTCTGGGTTTCCCATAGCCCATCGGTGCTCAGCAGAAGGATCTGCCCTTTTTTTAAACCGGGCTTTTGGTATTGCACAAACTGGATATTTTCGTCGACTCCCAGGGCGGTTCCCTCCCCGTGCAGCTCTTCCAATCGACCGTTTGCCGGATCATACCAGATGGCAGGATCATGGCCGGCCCGCACCCAGGACATACCGCACGCTTCCAGGTCGATCAGGAGGTAAAACAGGGTCATAAATCGGCCGGTATCTTCGACATCTCTTGTCAGCTGACGGTTGACGTCCGATACGATTTCGGCCATGCTGCCGGAGCGGGAGGAGCGTTGCCGCACAAAAGCGCGGGCGGTAGCCATCAGCAGGGCAGAGGGAATTCCATGCCCGGAGACATCACCGATGAGGACGCCGAATTTTGACGGTCCCACCTCACTGCTGCTCAGGAAATCAAAATAATCCCCCCCGGTCTCATCACAGTAAATGCTCCGGCCGGCCACATCCAGCCCCTCGACAACCGGATCCTCCCGGGGGAGCAGGTTTTGCTGAACCTCTTTGGCCAGGTCCAGCGAATGCTGCAACCGGTAGCGTTCCTTGAGTCCTTCGGTCATTTGGTTAAAATGTTCGGCCAGAGCCCCCAGTTCGTCATTGTTGTCTACCGGCACAAGGGCTGCAAAATCACCCCCTTCGACCCGGGCCATGGCGTGCTCCAGCTGACTGACAGGTGCAATGATGCTGGTGGCAAATATGCGGGAAAAATAGATAGCCGTCGCCAATACGACCACCAGCAAAAAGGCGGTTAGATACAAAAGGCTGCCGATGACATCCTGGGGCTCCAACACCAGCATCATTTTGGCTTTGTTGTAAGACAGGACGGCCATTAAAATAATCGGCAACAGACTGGCGAGACCAAAGATGATGAGCATGCGATTGCGGAGCTTGAGCCGAAACACCCCCGGGGTTTGCATCAGGTCGCCGTCAGGGAAAAAATAAGGCCATATTTTGCGGCAGTGGATCTCAATGGTGAAAAAGACGATGGCACAGGTGACGATACCGGCAATGATCACACCGACAAAGGTTCTTAACCCGGATGGAAACCACATGGGCAGCTGCCCCTCGACCGGGCCTTGCGAATAGTAAATCGTCATGATGATGGCCGCCAGTAGCCAGTTAAACAGGCTGGTCAGAGAGCATACCCATGGTAGATTCAGAATTTTTTGTTTGGCCTTATTTACCAGGCTCAAATCCACTGCCTGATCCTGGATTTTAAGCTCAACGAATTGCATCAGGACTTTTTGCCAGTGGCGCAAAAAAAAGGTCGCAATCAAAACGAGGACGACGAACATGATGCCGATGACGACCAGATCCATGGTAATGCGCTGAATTTTCAGGTTGGGATCAAAAAACATAAAGTAGGATGTCACAATGCCGGCACCGGCCAGATTGGCCAAGATCTGTAAGATGGTAAGCTTGCAGGTGAAAAATATTCGAATAGAACGCCAGGGGAAATTTTTGCTTGTGGCAAGGTCGGTCATAATATCTCCCATGAAGACGCATCAGAGAAGTAAAACCTATCGCAAGGATGCGGTTTGAGCGCTGCTGGATGACCCTTCGATCTTTATTTTCAAAGGTGGGCCTCCCAGCGTTGCTGGATGACCCTTCGATCTTTATTTTCAAAGGTGGGCCTCCCAGCGTTGCTGGATGACCCTTCGATCTTTATTTTCAAAGGTGGGCCTTTTGAGATAGCAT
>JAFDCJ010000440.1 GCA_019312835.1 Deltaproteobacteria bacterium | reverse complement strand
TCGGCGTAAAACTTAACGACAGCCTGCTGATGTTGCCGGCCAAATCCATATCCGGTATTTATTTTCAGGCCGAAGCTTCTTTTTTCAGCTGTCAACTGTGTCCCCGGCAGCGGTGCGAGTCGCGCAAAGCCAAATATGATCCGGATCTGGTCCGGGAGTATGGTATGAAGAAAAATTAATGTAAAGATTTTGGCTGTTCGAGGTTTGAGGTTGGAGCCGGAACCTTTGGTTGTTGGAGGTATGGGGTTGGAGGTTAGAGGCTGATGGTCAGCAATAAAATGATCCGATCCGAACTTGCCTCCAACCTAAAGCGAAGCGCTCCTCCAACCTCAGGCCTTTACTTGGAACCCTGCTGTGGGGTCGACGCCTTCAGACAAAGCCCGAACCCTTTGAAACCTTAACCTATTTTATGACCCGACGCTGGTATATATTTGGCATTGCGTGCTCCCTGTTTTTCCTGTCTCAATTTTACCGGGTTTCCAATGCCGTTATTGCACCCCAGCTGCTGGACGATTTAGCGGTCGACACCAAGGGCCTGGGGCTGGTGTCCGCTTCATTCTTCTATGCCTTCGCCCTGACCCAGATACCCATCAGTCTGCTGCTGGACAAAGTCGGCCCCCGCAGCATGATGACGACCCTCTCGGCCATCGGCATTTTCGGGGCCGTCATTTTCTCCTGGGCGGACTCTCTGGCCTACGGGGTCGCCGGCCGCGTTCTGCTGGGAATCGGGATGAGCTGCAATTTAATGGGAACCTATAAGCTGTTGACGCTATGGTTCAGCCCGCGGGCCTTTGCCACCCTGGCCGGGTTGGTGGTTGCCCTGGGAACCGCCGGGAACATGGTCGCCACAACGCCACTGGTGATTCTCGTTGACCAGATGGGCTGGCGTTCCAGCTTTCAGCTCATTGCGGTTATCAATTTGATTCTCACATTGCTTTTTTATGTCATCGTTCGTGACAGGCCCACAGAGAACATTTCCGACGCCCCCACCGCCGCAATTGATATGCGACGGTCTTTCGGGAACCTTCGCCTGCTTTTTGCGCAAAAAGATTATTGGATCATCTCAATAGCCACCTTTGCTCGCTACGGCATTTTTGCGGCCTTTCAAGCCCTCTGGGCCGGCCCGTATCTGATGGAAGTAATGGGCTATTCCGCTCTGACCACCGGCAATCTCATTTTATTGTTAAATATCGGCATGATTCTGGGCGCTCCCTGCTGGGGTACGGTTTCCGACCGGTTGTTTAGCACCCCTAAATGGATCATCGTGGCCGGTTCGATAGGCATCTTATCAACCCTAACCATTCTGGCTTTGGTCCCCCCCGCGACACCGCTGGTTGTGTTATCGGGGCTGTTTTTTTGTTTCGGGTTTTTCAATGCCACCGGCTTGTTGATGTACGCCCACATCAAAGAACTCCTTCCACCGGAAATGTCGGGCGCCGCTATGACCGGTATCAATTTTTTCACCATGATCGGCCCGGCGATTTTTCTCCAGGGGCTCGGTATGTTGATGCAAACGCTTTATCCGACCAACTCCCGGGGCCCCGCAGCTTTCAACGCGGCATTTTCCGTCTGTATCCTATGCCTGCTGTTGGTGCTGGTGTCGTATTGTTTTACCAGAGAAAAGCGGCTTGGGAATTAAGTATTTCAATAGCACCAACAGAAAGGGATTCACTGCAAGTGAGGGAAAAGAGCTCAAAAAAAATTCCAAGCATCAAATAACAAATCCCAAATAATTCCTAAATTCCAATTCTCAATGATCGAAACACCGAACTATAACCGTTTGGAATTTCGATCATTGTGATTTGTTTGGAGTTTGGGATTTGTTATTTGGAATTTAAACTGCCTCTTTATCGTTGACAGCCTCGACAACTTCGATCTTATCAGCGTTTCTAAAACCTCGAGGTAATTTTCTGCCCCTGCGCCCGCGCTCACCCACAAAATCAAAGATATTCGACGGCGTCAGGCGCAGATAGCGTTTGCCGGCATGGATCTTGATGGTCGCCCCTTCGGGAAATACGGCAACCAGTGTCACAAACTCCTCGCGATTTTTGACCCTGGCCGGGGGGATTTGAATAATTTTATTGCCCTTGCCCTTGGGAAGCTCAGGTAACACCGCCGCCGGGATAATCAGCATGCGCCCCTCGGTGCTAATGGCGGCCAGATAGTCAGTTTCGTAATTATTCACATAGGCCGGCGGCAAGGCCTCGCATTTTTTTGGCACCGTCAGCATGGCTTTGCCTTTGGTGTTTTTGGTGACCATATTGGAAAGCTCGGTGATAAACCCATAGCCGGAATCACTGGCAAGCAGCACCTTTTGTTCGGCCGTTCCCATCACGACCGCTAAAAACCTGGCCCCTTCCGCCGGAGTGAGTTTGCCGGTCAACGGTTCACCGTGCCCCCGGGCCGACGCCAGGCTGTGGGCCGGCAATGAATAGGCCCGGCCTCGGGTGTCAAGAAAGATCGCCGGCAGGTTGGTTTTACCGCGGGCGGCACATAAATATTCATCACCGGCTTTGTAATTGAGTCCGGCCGGATCTATTTCATGACCCCGGGCGGCGCGCACCCAGCCCCCGGTAGACAGCACCACGGTGACCGGCTCGACCGCAGCAAGCTCGACCGCCTTGATGGCTCTGGCCTCTTCGCGCTCGACGATCAGCGTTCGGCGGTCGTCTCCGTATTTCTCGCCATCCTCCTTGAGCTCCTTTTTCATCAGTGTTTTCAGGCGCTGGGGCGATGCCAGGGTTTTCTCGATCAAATCTTTTTCCCTGGCCAGTTGCTTTTGAAGGGTTTTGACCTTGATCTCTTCAAGTTTGGCCAGCTGGCGCAGCCGTATCCGCAATATCGCCTCGGCCTGGATATCGGTCAATTTGAACGTCTTCATTAACACCGGTTTGGGCTCATCGCTTTGGCGAATAATCCGGATGACGTCATCCAGGTTCAGATAGGCGACCAGCAGGCCCTCGAGGATATGCAGCCGCTCCAGGATTTTGCTCAGGCGAAACTCCAGGCGGCGAACCACCGTCTGTTGCCTGAATTTAAGCCATTGTTTCAGGATCTCCAGCAGACCGAGGGTCTGCGGTTTACGATTTAATCCGATGACATTCATATTGACCTTGACGCTTTTTTCAAGGTCGGTGGTAGCAAACAAATGGCTGATCAGGGCCTCTTTATCCACCCGGTTGGAGCGTGGCATGATCATCAGACGGGTCGGCTCGTCCTGATCGGACAAATCACGAATATCTGTCACCATGGGCAGCTTTTTTTCCCGCATCTGCAGGGCCACCTGTTCGATCACCCTGGCGGAGGACACCTGGTAGGGAAGGGAGGTAACGATAATGTCGCCATTTTCGTATTCGTAAGTGGCCCGCATTCGGATCATGCCCTGGCCCGTTCGATAAATAGTGCGTATTTCCTCAGCAGGCGTAATGATTTCAGCACCGGTCGGAAAATCAGGACCCTTGACAATTTGACAGATGTCCTCGAGGGTGGATTTGGGCTTTTCGATCAGGGTCATGCAGGCATCAACGACTTCCTTCAGGTTGTGCGACGGAATGTCGGTAGCCATGCCCACGGCAATGCCGGTGGCTCCGTTTAAAATAACATTGGGCAGCCTGGCCGGCAGCATCCGCGGCTCGCTGAGGGTACCGTCAAAATTCAGCACCCAATCGACGGTGCCCATTGAAAGTTCGCTCAGAAAAATATCGGCATAGGCGGCCAGGCGGGCTTCGGTATAACGCATGGCGGCAAACTCTTTGGGAGCGGCGCTGGATCCCCAGTTGCCCTGCCCGTCGACCAGCGGGTAGCGGTAGGAAAAATCCTGGGCCATCAGCACCATGGCTTCATAACAGGCCGTATCGCCGTGGGGGTGGAATTTGCCCAGGACATCGCCAACGGTGCGGGCCGACTTTTTGTGCTTGGCAGTGGCGTTCAGGCCCAGCTCGCTCATGGCATACACAATTCGGCGCTGGACCGGTTTGAGGCCGTCACCGATATACGGTAGGGCCCGGTCCATGATGACGTACATGGCATAGTTCAGATAAGAGGGCTTGACGAATTCATCCAGCGCAAGCTGTTCGATACCCTCGTGGGATATAACTTCGGTGGTTGTCATTCGGTATACTCCATATTGCTGTGTATTTTAATAAAAGCGTCGTACAAGATGAATAAATTCCAAGCACCAAATAACAAATTACAAACAATATCCAAATTCGAAATCCCAATAATCCAAACAAGTCTGATCATTCCGCAGCAACTAATTTTCCCCTCTCCAAATTTCATGTTAGATCGGTATCTAAAAAAACGTTCGGGGACATAGGTAACACTTCATAAGATGCCCACAGGTTTGGAATTTGGATCATTGGAATTTGGGATTTATTTGGAATTTGAGATTTGTTATTTGAGATTTACTTGGTGGATCCAATTTATGGAAAAAATAGTCTATTTGAGTTTAGTAAATAAATTTAAAGCAATGTCTTTAAATTACATCCGGATCCGCCAAGTCCCCTTCCTTCTCCAGCCAGCGTTTGCGATCCTGGGATCTTTTTTTGGCCAGCAGCATATCCATGGTTTCAAAGATACTCTTTTTGCCGTTGAAGGTAAGCTGGACCAGGCGCCGCGTATCGGCCAGCATGGTGGTTTCGCGCAGCTGGGCGGGGTTCATCTCCCCCAGGCCTTTGAAGCGCTGGACATTGGGCTTGCCCTTTTTGGGCGAGCCGTTCAGCCGCTTTAAAATATCATCCTTTTCGGTTTCATCCAGGGCGTAAAAAACCTGTTTGCCCTGGTCGATCCGGTACAGCGGCGGCATGGCCACGAAAATATTGCCGGCCTCAACCAGTGGCTTGAAATGCCTGAGAAACAACGCGCACAGCAAGGCGGCAATATGCAATCCGTCGGAATCGGCATCGGCCAGGATGATGATTTTGCCGTAGCGCAATCCCGAAAGATCCCCTGTCCCGGGATCGACGCCGGTAGCAATGGCAATGTCATTGATGGCACTCGATTTCAGAATATCGGTCGTATCCACTTCCCAGGTGTTCAATATTTTGCCCCTCAAGGGGAGCACGGCCTGGGTTTGTTTGTCACGGGCCTGCTTGGCAGAACCGCCGGCCGAATCGCCCTCCACCAGGAACAGCTCGCTTAAGGCCGGATCCTGGGAAATGCAGTCCGCCAGTTTTCCGGGCAGGGTCGGGCCGCTGCCCACTTTTTTGCGAACGACTTTTTTGGCGGCTTTGAGCCTGCGGCGGGCGCTTTCAATGGCCATTTCAGCCAGCTTCTCACCCGCCTCGGTGTGATGGTTGAGCCACAATGCAAACGCATCCCGGACCACATTGGCGGCAAAGGAGGCAAACTGGCGCGATCCCAGGCGCTCCTTGGTTTGACCTGAAAACTGCGGGTCGTTCAGCTTGGCCGACAGCACATAGTTGCACTTATCCCAGATATCGTCGGCGGTCAGTTTGATGCCGCGGGGAATCAGATTGCGAAATTCACAAAACTCCCGCACTGCCGCCAGCAAGCCGTTGCGAAACCCATTGACATGGGTGCCGCCCTGGGTGGTCGGAATCAGGTTGACGTAGCTTTCGGCTATCACTTGCCCCTGCTCCGGCAGCCAGATCACCGCCCAGCTGACGATTTCCTCTTTGCCTTCCTGCTCGCCCACAAAGGGCTCTTCCGGGATGCGCTCGTAATTCGACAGGTTTTCAAGCAGATAGTCGCGCAGGCCGTCTTCAAAATACCAGGCGTCGGTTTCATCGGTGTTGTGATTGGTAAAGGTGACGGTCAGGCGGGGGCACAGAACCGCCTTGGCGCGCATGACATGTTTGAGCCTGGGCACCGAAAATTTGGCAGTGTCGAAATACTGGGCGTCCGGCCAGAACCGGACGGTTGAGCCGGTGTTGCGCTGGCCGACCGTGCCGATTTTTTTGAGCTTGGAGCCCTTCTTGCCGTTTTTAAAGATAATGGCATATTTACTGCCGCCCCGCTTGATCTCCACTTCCAGCCGGGTGGACAGGGCGTTGACTACGGAAACGCCGACACCGTGCAAGCCGCCTGAGAACAGATAATTTTTGTTGCTGAATTTGGCGCCGGCATGCAGCTTGGTCATAATGACCTCGACACCGGTCATCTTCTCGCCTTTATGTATGTCGGTGGGCATGCCGCGGCCGTCATCGCTGACTTCCAGCGAGCCGTCCTTGTGATAAATGACATCGATCCGTTTGGCGAAACCGGCGATGGCCTCGTCGACGGCATTGTCGATAACCTCCTGGGCCAGATGGTTGGGCCGGGTGGTGTCGGTATACATGCCCGGCCGTCGCCTGACGGGATCAAGACCCTTGAGCACTTCCAGCGACGAGGCATCGTAGGCGACCTTGTTTATGTTTTTAAACAGACTGTTTTGTTTAATGACAAACCTCCCACCCGCCTGCGGCGGGAATGTCGAATGTCGAATGTCGAATGTCGATTGACGATTGAAGGAATCGCTTCGCTCAATCTAATTGTTATTTGTAAGATCCTATAATTAAAATATTAAAAAAAATCGGGGTCAGATATGATCCATTCCCCCGATTCCGGTTACGGCCTGGTGCATATGTTATCCAATAATATAACGCTAAAATTTAATTACAGCAAGAAATTAAGACCGACCTTAGGGCACTTCCATAAAATTACGGTCCTATACACAAAATTAGGGTACAGGTAAAAAGCCTTTTTTATGTCACCCCCACCCGGCCTCCCCCGTCAAGGGGGAGGAGGTTTGCTTCCCGCACCTGGCGGCCTCCGGCTCGCAGAGCCTGCGCCTTGGAGAGGAGGGATTGAGGGTGGGGGATAAAATGATATCTACCTTATTTTTTAGATAGATCCGTAAAATTATAACTTTCCACCCTGAATCAACTTGAGCTGCCGTTTCGAGGCAATCTTCTCACCCCGCTTCACCGAAATGCTCACCGCAGGCTGCGAAACGCCCAG
>JAFDCJ010000439.1 GCA_019312835.1 Deltaproteobacteria bacterium | reverse complement strand
TCATTGAGAAGGTAGACATCCAAATCGCGTAATTCATTGGAGAGTTTGCCCACAAAAGCAAAATCTTTCTTGAACCGATCGGTGGTCTTCGCCGGAAACACGTATTGAATCTGACCTAACGACGAGCGGGTCCTGCGAATAGCCACTCGGAAATCATGGACGAATTCCGTATCAAGGTCTTTCTCAAGGTTAATTTCGTTGATCCTTATGACCTGCAACAGAACACGCAAAATGACTTGGGTGGCTTCATCAGAGCGCATATCAGGGTCGAGTTGAATATTTAATTTAGTGGAATAACTGCCCGGTTTTTTATCTTTAATTTCCAGCGCTTTATAGAATATATCATCTTTATTATCGCTGGAAAGCCCTGCCTCTGCCAACCGTTTGACCAGAATTCGTGAATATTTGGGGTACCCCTTTACGGGTTTCAACCACAAATAGGCCCCCAATGCCGGCAGATTTTTAGCACCTGCCGGCCGAAGATTTTCAACCACCAATCGCGCCACTGTTTTTTCATCCCGGTTTAAAACACGATAAGGTGTCGCTCGGGAATCCACCTCAGCCAGCTTTAAAAGTGCCCGCATCTTTATGATCGGAGCCAGATGTTTTTTCAATTGACCATCGGGAAAATCCCATATAAAAACGGGTAAAGAAGCGATTTCAATGGTATGTGTAATTTCGCTTTTTGTCAGTTTGCGCAAAAACAGCTTGTTGCCGGACCCACCCAAAACAAGTGATTTGTTAAATAAGCGCCAGTCGAACGTATCGAAAAAACTAAATCTCTTAGCTATCGCCGGTTCTTTTTTGAGGGCATATTGATCGGCCAGTTTGCGAATGAATTGCGATTCATTATACTCGTCGGGCAACTTGTATTTCAGGTTTTTAAGCATGATTAATTAAATGTCTCGGAATTTCTACAACCTACTGAGAATATAGAGGTATTTTGGGGCTTCCGTATTTGTCCCGAAAATGGAATAATGGAATGGTGGCCTCCGGCTCGTAGAGCCTACGCCTCGGAGAGAACGCTATAATATTGGTTTTCAAAAGGATAATAACCATTTTAACTTTATCGTCAATCCCGCCGGTGGCGGGACCATTAATCTCTCCGAGGCGTAGGCGCTACCCCTACGAGCCGGAGGCCAACATTACATTATCCCAGAACCCATTACTCCACTATTCCATTATTCCATCATTCCAATTGTGAGCGAAGCGACCTAACTTGAATTCATTCCTATTAAATTTTAGCGGTAGATGCGTCCTGTATCGCCCCGACGAACGGCTCACAAGGATTTCAGCGGTCCTTGCCTCCGGGCCGCGATTGCCTGCCGATAAGGTCAATAAAAACGTCCTGGGCGGCGCGGCGTTGTTCGCCTTTGCGTGGGCGTCGTTTTACGTATTTGCCGTCAGGCTGCATATCCCAGGCCGAGCAGTTGTCGTTTTCATAAACGTTCAGGATTTGCTCTAATTCATGTTTCAGCTGTGGGTCGGCAACAGGCATGATGGTCTCCATGCGACGGTCGAGGTTGCGCCGCATCCAGTCGGCCGACCCGAGGAAGAATTCCGGCTTGCCACCGTTTTCAAAACGATAGATACGTCCGTGTTCCAAAAAACGCCCGAGAGTGCTGAAAACCAGAATATTTTCAGAGAGGCCGGTGATCCCGGCACGCAGGCAGCATATGCCGCGGACATTAAGACTGATGGGCACGCCCGCCTGGCCGGCGTGATAGAGTTCTTCAATGATGCGAGCGTCCTGAAGCTGATTCATTTTGGCGCGAATGCCTGCCGGTCGGCCCTCCTGGCTGTGCTGGATCTCGCGCTGAATCAACTCGGTGAATTGCTCGCGCAGATTATGGGGGGCAACCATCAATTTACCGTAACCTGGAGAAGGCATGGCGCCGGTCAGTTCATTGAACAAGGCCGCTACATTCGCGCCCAGCTCCTTATCGCAGGTGAGAATACCAAGGTCTTCATAAATTCTGGCAGTACCCGTGTGGTAGTTACCGGTGCCGACATGGACATAACGGCGAATACCCGCTGCCTCCTCACGGACAACGAGGGCCAGCGTGACATGGGTTTTCAGCCGCTCCATACCATAGGCAACGTGCACCCCCTCCTGCTCCAGCAGCCTGCCCCAGGCGATGTTGGGCGCCTCATCGAAACGGGCCGTGATCTCCACCAGCACGGCTACCTGCTTGCCCCGGCGTGCTGCTTCCACCAGCGCCTGGATGATCGGCGATTGGCTGTTGGTGCGATAGATGGTCAGCTTAATCGCCAGCACCCCCGGATCTACCGCCGCACTTTGCAAAAAATGTAAGATGGAGTTGTCGAAGCTGTGATAGGGATGGTGCAGCAGGATATCGCCTCGGCGGATCTCGGCAAATAGTTCTTTAGGGGCGCCGGGGTCCATTAGGCGCAGGCGAGGATGGGTTACAGGTTCATGGGGTGGATCGCGCAACTCTGGATAACCCTCCGCCTGGAAGCCCATCAAGTCCGCCAGACCCAACAAGCCCTCCGTTAACATAATGTCCTGCGGACCGGCATTGAGCTGTTCGGCGATCCAGTATTGCAGTTTTTTGGGCGCATCGGTACTAATCTGGAGTCGTGTCACGCCAGCGAACTTGCGGAAGGTCAGTTCTGCCGTCACCATGCCGATGATAGAGCCCGGCGCAAGCTCGGCTTCATCATCCTCCTGGTATACACGTTCCCACGGGTCATCTTTGGCACCGCGGGTTA
>JAFDCJ010000438.1 GCA_019312835.1 Deltaproteobacteria bacterium | reverse complement strand
GGTGTCAGGTGTCAGGTTTCAGGTGTCAGGTGTCAGACTAAACTCGGGAGGCGCTGATAGCGGCAGCTTTTCACAAGATTTAAAAATCATCGCCATTAAATGGGATCGATCTCAACAATAATCGGAAAAGACCCCGTTTGCGGCTTTCGGTTTCGCGTTGAAAATTACGAGGATATTTACGGACACCTGCAGCCTTGGAACTGTGGCGTCATCCAGCCGTGCTGGAAATATTTTTTGGCGCACTATTTGCGTTTCAATCCCCGATGATCCGTTCTCCCTGTAGCAGCATGATTTCATTTATTGGTTCAGCTTATTCGCGAGAAGATTTGCATTACGAAACGGCATATGATAAATTTTAATTAGTGCAGAAAATGGCTCATAAGATGCCAGTAGATGTGTCAGCCACTGGCATTGTGGCGCCGAATACCTGGTGCTTATAAAAAGGAATCTCTTTTAGGAGGGTCAAACCGTGAATTCGATAAAAGTATTCATTTGCCTGGTTATCGTTCTATTTGCCTTTTCAGCATCAGCCCAGATTTACAAATATACTGATGATGAGGGCAATGTCCGTTATACGGATGATTTAAACCAGGTTCCGATCGAACAACGCGATTCTGCCACCGCCACGACCGCAATTGAAGATGAGACAGAAGCAGAAGTCGCCGAGGAAGAGCCCGAAGATGAAGTGGAACCGGAAGCGTTCGAGGAGGACAGCGAAGTATTTGAGGATGAAACCGCAGCAGATGAAGATGAAATGGCGGAAGAAAATGAGGGCCTGGATGAAACCGATGCGGCACCCGAGGATGAAATCGCGGAGGAAACCGAGGAAATAGAAGATGAGCCGGAACAAGCCGAGGAGACCGATTCGCAATTAGCCGCAGACGAGTCAGAAGCGGAAGATATGCTGGAAGTAACACGCAAGAAACTGGAAAAGATGAAAGCTGAAATTGACCAGGAATATCGCGCCCTGATTAAAGAAAAAGAAGAACTTGCCAAGGAAAAAAAGAATGTGAAAACCCAGGAAGAAATCATTAAATATAATCAAAAAGTTGAAGCCCTGAATAAAAGAGCCGAGGCTTATGCCGCCAAAGGAGAATCCTATCAGGCGCAGGTTGAAGCCTACAACAATCGCGTGGCGGAAAAAAATTCTGAGCTGCAGGAGAAGGAAAACTCACCGTAACGTATACCGTCCTGATATCGCCGACACTTCCTGGCCAAGCCGAATGGATATGTGGCCGTCCAATACGGAATCGCTTTGTAAATTTCTGCCGCAAACTCCCCTAACCCGCTAGGTGTTTATTCATTCTTGACATTTATCGCCGTTGTTCATTATGCTCAGCCTGTCAAAGATCTGGAATACCCTAAATGGCTGTCAAAATTTTCATAAAACGATCGATCCCCCCGGATAAGGCCGATCAAGTGATGCCTCTTTTTCAAGATCTGCGCTCTTTGGCGATGGACCAGCCCGGCTATATTTCCGGAGAGACGCTCCACAGCATAGATCGCCCGTGGGAAATCGTGGTGATCAGTACCTGGCAGACGGTGAAGGAATGGCAAGATTGGATCGCCAATAAAGAAAGGTTGATCATTCAGGGCCAAATTGATATGCTGCTCGGGAAAAATACCCAATACGAAGTCTATCAATACGGATAAGATTTGATTATTCATGGCGATACTCTTGATTGAAGGGTCATGTGACTTTCCACCAGCGCTTCGTGACGAGCGCAACATGAGGCGGTAGGCTGCCCCTATGAATATCTCTTCCAACAATCAGCTGGTTCCCTACCATCGGGGGCCCCGGCAGCTCGCGCCCCATTGGCAGAGAGAACCTCTCTCTGCCCCGGCAAAGCGCTTCCCGGCCACCCAGCGGTATGTCCGGATGCCGCCTTTCCAGTCTTCCGGATATAACGTTCACACCCCGGATCAAAATTCAATCTATACTTCCAATTGCCGAATCAACGAACAAGAAATGAACCATGTTGGGTCACTGATCGATATTTATGCTTAACGTTTTGTTCCACATCGGTGTTAACTGCCGGCTGTCAGGGGGATGACCCGCGTTGACCGCCCGCCTTGGCAGGATTTGTGAGGCCGACATCATGCAACCGGACCGAGATTCGGAATATATACAGATCGTCGTATTGGAAAATGGTATCGAGGCCCAACTGATCGGTTCCATTTTGGACCAGCGTGACATCCCCTACCGGATTCGCTCCTATCATGACACGGCCTACGATGGATTATTTCAGTTCCAGAAAGGATGGGGTAAACTGCTGGCACCGGCATCCCATCGACAGGAAATTCTGGCGGTGATCGAAGAGGTGCGATCAACCGATGACCACAGGCCTGATCATCATTAATGGCCGGGACAAACAGGTCACCACCTTTGCGCCTGTGCTTGGACAAACGGGAACAGGAGGAGCCGAAAAATGCTGGAAGCCGATGATTATTTTGATCTAAGTACATTTCAACACAAAAAGATCTTTCAGGATATCGAATATGTATGGGAGGCTATCGGCAAGCTCGAAGCCTACATAACCCATACAATTTCTCCTAACCTGGGCTGGATCGGGGGGGGCACGTCAAATTCACCCCGGGTGGTTTCGGAAG
>JAFDCJ010000437.1 GCA_019312835.1 Deltaproteobacteria bacterium | reverse complement strand
CCCAGACCTCTATCACATTCATAATATGGTTCAGGGCCATTTGCATGAGAAGCTCGGTTAAATCCGGTTTTTTGATGAGCCATTTTAAGAATAATTCAAGGCCGCACATGTTAGCCGCCAATGTAAAGGGTGATCTCGAAAAAAAACTTACCGGAAGACCATGGGATTTTTGCAGCTCGGCAAATTGCATTGCTTTGGGAATATCGCCGGCCGACTCCGGGTCCGGCATTTGAAGCTTCTCGACGTCCTTTTCAGAATTTACGGGATACGCTGTGACGATCGGCGCTCCTTCGTATTCTCCTCTGGGCATGCGGATGCTGCCGCCGAAATCCTGAGCCCCTAAAACCGTGTGACGAAAACACAGGAATGTTCGATCCCAGCCAAATCGATCGGCAACCTTCAGGAAGGCGTGAAAACTCTGCACCGGATCGTCATAGGCTTCGGCAACCGTACCACCCGTACTGACGGTGTTGAATCCGATACTCATCCACAGTGATCCGATCGAAACCCGATCCGATTTCTGTCCGCTGAAAAGTCCGTCTATGCAATTTTCGCTGATCATTGAGTATGGAAAAAATGGGGACATCCTATATTGCGGATGTCAAGCAAATACTTTTTCAACCAGATATCAATAAGATAAAATTTCGCCTGGTAAAAAGCGCGCAGCTCTCCTGCTGATATGACCGACATCTCTCGCCGGATCCAACCTTGCCGTCTGATCGTTATAGTTATCCGGTGTGGTTCATTGCTGAACCCGCCCATCATCCCTTATCCAGACTGTGAGGTTTAGCGAGAGGCCCGTCATTGTCCCGCTCGAGGTCAAATAAGCCTCCACGTTGCTCAACGGGCTGTCTCGTCGATCAAAACTGGTTATGATGGCCCTGCATTGTCCCGCCCGAAGTGCTACCTTCCACGAGGGTGATCGGGCTCATCGGTAAAAAGTAAACCGGCTTTGTAAGGCTGCATCGTTTTCATCAACGTCCAGGCAATCACCAGCATTTTGGCCGACACCTTCACACGCATCTTGGTCTTGATGCCTCTTTCTTTGTCCCGGCCCTTAAGGATGCGTTTAAAGTAGGCTTTAAATTCCGCTGTGCGACTGGTGGCCACCTTGGCCGCCTGATACAGGGCATAACGCAAATCTGCCTTGCCCACTTTAGAGATCACTGGCACCGCGTTATGACCGCTCTTGCCACTGCGCATGGCGTTTAAGTCCAGACCGGCCAAACGCAGCACTTGTTTGGCATTGTCAAAGCGCTGTGCATATCCGATCGCACCCAATACCACCGCCGACACATACGGCCCAAAGCCAGGGATGGTTTGCAACAGCTCATATTCTTTATAGCTTTTGCACATCGCATGTAATTGATCTTCAACCTCCCGGATCTGCTCTCGACTGCGCTCCAGGTTGTCTACCAGAAGCTGGGCTTCAAAAACAACCGAGGCCCCCGGCCGGCAGCCAATGGAATATGCAGCCACATCATAGATATAACGTAACCGCTGATACTGACGCACCCCACGGCGTGTGCGGGTGACCATCCGACAAAATTCATTAAAGCCAAGTGAAGCTATTGTCTCAGGCGTTAAACAAAACCGCACAATGGACAGATTCTCCTGCCCGCAGTGGTACCAGGCACGATCGAGCTCCGGAAAGTACTGCGCCACCAGATTGTTTCTGATCCGGGTCATCAAGCGATGCTCCTGCTTTTTGAGCCGCTTGCGAAGCGACAGCAGACTTCTGATATCTCGCAAATCCATGTCGGGCAGATCATAAAAATGGCAGCGGCCGCGCGATACCAGATCCGCCACATTGGCACTGTCCTTGGTGTCATTCTTATCCCAGCGACCATCTAATATCGCCCGATTTTTCTTAATCGCCGTGTTGGTCACATACACAACATGATAGCCTATGCTTATCAAATACTCGCAAAGGGGCTTGTGATATACACTGGTGGGCTCAACCCCGATGACCACCTCGCTTAACTGCTTATCGGACACACAGCCCTGGATTAAAACCAGCAGCTTGTCAAAGCGCTGGACCGTATTTTCAAAGATCAGCCGGCGGTGAATCGTAACTCCTGCCGGCGTGCCCAAAAAGGCGTGATGCGTATCTTTGCCGATATCAATACCAGCGATCAGGGTACTGGTTGAAGCATTGACGTGTTGTTTGAATTGACGAAACCATTGTAATCTGGTAGCGTAATTTGCATCCATGGCAGCCTCCTTTAGTTTGAAGTTGTTTGTTGGCAAACGAATGCTTCATTCTAACAGGAGGTTGTCTCTTTTCAAGGCGATAATTTCTTCTGTATAGGCTATCCGGGGGAGTAGTACCTTTAATTATTTCAATATATAACGTTGGTGAAATATTGACATTCATCTTTTTAAGTATTAAATGAGACTCATGCCACGCAAAGCTAGAATAGATGCTCCGGGTGCCCTGCACCATATAATTGTGCGCGGGATCGAACGCAAAGCCATCTTTAAGGATCAACAAGATTATCGTAACTTTCGAGAAAGGCTTGGTCGAATTTTAGAAGACATTGATACACCCTGCTTTGCCTGGTCCTTGATGAAGAATCATGTCCATTTGCT
>JAFDCJ010000436.1 GCA_019312835.1 Deltaproteobacteria bacterium | reverse complement strand
GTGATGCCGCTGGATTTTCTCGAATTGGATGAAGAACGTTCCAAACGCCATATGTACTGGGGAATGGGCAAAATGATAATGAAGGCCGGTCGGTTCGTGGAACGCCACCCCCAGTTGTTCGGCACCTATATCACCAACTTTTCCTGTGGGCCGGATTCATTCGTCATCGGGTATTTCAGGGAGATTATGGGCCGCAAACCTTCTTTAACGCTCGAACTCGACAGCCACACGGCAGACGCCGGGCTGGAGACCCGTGTCGAAGCTTTTCTGGATATCGTGCACGCCTACCGAAAGCTGGTCGCACAGAAAAAAATTATTCAACCGCAGAGATCCTTTCGACCGGCTCAGATAGCCAGTCAAAACGGCAATGTAACGGTGCAGACCTCATCCGGTGAGGTCTTGCCAATAGACGATCCACGGGTTACCGTGCTGCTCCCCTCCATGGGGAAATTCTCTTCCGAGGCATTTGCAGCTGTTTTTAAAGCATCAGGATTTCATGCCAAAGCCCATCGGCCCTCTGACGAAGCGGTGTTAAAGCTGGGGCGCGCCAACACCTCATGTAAAGAATGTCTGCCGCTCATTCTAACAACCGGAACACTTCTGAATTACGTCAATAACGGTAAAAGAGACGGCGAGGTCGTCGTCTATTTCTTTGCCACCGGCTCCGGACCGTGCCGCTTCGGGCAATATTATATTTTTATGGAAGATCTCATCAAACGCCTTGAAATTCCGGATGTTGCCCTGTTTACGCTGACTTCCGAGGACGGCTATCTGGGAATGCATAAAGATTTCGAAACCCTGGCCTGGTGGGGGGTGGTTGCTGCCGATGTGATGGAAGATATCCGATCGATGATTTTGGCCAATGGGGCGGACATTGAAAATGCCGTTAAAACATTTGAAGCGGAGTGGCAGGCGATATTAGCCGCGCTGGAAAAAGGCGTGTTTTCAGTGCTTGAAGAACAATTAATGCACACCGCCGGTCATCTGCGTAAAATTCCCATGAAGCAGCCGGTCGAAACGGTTCCGATAATCAGCCTGTCAGGTGAAATATTTGTGCGCCGGGATGCGCTCTCCCGTCAATATATCACCGAACGTCTGGCCGAAAAAGGATTCGCCACGACATGCTCACCGATTGCAGAATGGGTTTTGTACAGCAACTACATGGTGGATCAAGGGCTGACCTCCAAATCCATGACCATGTTGGAAAAATTAAAATTTAAAATTCGCAACAAATTCCAGGCGCGCTATGAAAAGCGAATCAAATCCATTCTTTCCGAATCCGGGCTGGTGCACGCTGAGCCCATCGATATTGACACCTTCATCAACAACGCGGCAAAATACATTACGAAAGAACTTCCGGGAGAAGCGGTTCTGACCGTCGGAGGCTCCCTGGCCGAAATCGTTTCCCATTCTTGCGGCGTCATCGCCATCGGTCCGTTTGGCTGCATGCCAAACCGGTTGTCGGAAGCCATTTTAAACGAAACCATGACCCGCCAAGGGAAACTGGCCACCGAACCGAAAAACAAACAGCTGAAAGCGGTGCTGGCCGATATCGAGGACCTTCCATTTCTGGCAATCGAAAGCGATGGCTCTCCTTTTCCGCAACTCATTGATGCCAAACTGGAAACGTTCTGCTTGCGGGCTGAGCGGCTGCATAAACGCTTAATGGAATACCCAAGAAAATCCAGCCCCCATTAGACTGCAATCCAACAGGGGCCGCTCCGGATATCAAGATAATTGCATCAACCGTTAACGCAAGGATCGGAACCCATGTGCCCGGCCAATTTTATGGCGGTGGCCCAGGCCGTAATCGTCGTGTGCCTGACATTAAACCCTGTTTCGCCCGGAAGATGTGAAACCATGTCGCCGGCAATCCCTTCAAAGTCCATCCCCTTGCCTGAACCTCGCTACGCTGGAGATGTATCGGTCGAACAGGCCTTGCGGGAGAGACGGTCTGTTCGATCATATAAAGATGAACCCTTGGACATGACCGAAATCTCCCAGATCCTGTGGTCGGCCCAGGGCATTAACAGCACGCGGGGCTTCAGAACGGCGCCCTCCGCCGGAGCCCTTTATCCGTTGGAGTTATATTTGATTGCCGGGAACGTTAAAAACCTGCCGGCCGCTATTTATAAATACACGCCACAAAACCATGCGTTGCTTGAAATCGTCTCAGGAGACAGACGATCCCATCTAAGCCGCGCTGCCTTGCGCCAGGGCTCCATAAAAAAAGCGCCCGCGGTTATATTGTTCTGCGCTGTATATGAGCGGACGACAATGAAGTACGGTCAAAGGGGAATCCGTTATGTTCATATGGAGGTTGGTCATGCCGCTCAAAACGTATGTTTGCAGGCAATTGCCCTGGGACTTCAAACGGCAGTGATCGGCGCCTTTCGTGACGCAGAGGTCAAAGCGATTGCCAATCTGCCCGCCGATGAGCAGCCGCTGTATTTTGTGCCAATCGGGCGGTAGCAAAAACCATAATATCTAAGCGGCAGTCCCTTGATACTTTTATGTTTTCATATTAAGTCTTAGTTCAGGTGTGCTGTAATAGGTTATAGTGTTCAGGTGTCAGGTGTAAGCTCCCGCATTCCTGACACCTGACACCTGCTGATACTGAATACGGAGACATCGGTATGAAATCTGACAGGAAAGCGATTTGGGGCTGGGCACTTTACGACTGGGCGAATTCTGCTTTTGCCACCACCGTGATGGCCGGATTTTTCCCGCTTTTTTTTAAACAGTTCTGGAGCGCCGGCGCGGATGTTAACGTCAGTACTGCCCAGCTCGGCTTTGGCAATTCCATCGCCAGTTTAATGGTGGCCTTGATGGCCCCCATCCTGGGCGCGATTGCTGATAAAGGATCGGCCAAGAAAAAATTTCTGGTTTTTTTCGCCTATCTGGGTGTTCTGATGACGGCGGCTTTGTTTCTGGTTCAAGAGGGGCAGTGGATCTGGGCCATATTTATCTATGCGATGGGCATCATCGGGTTTTCCGGTGCCAATGTCTTTTATGATTCCCTGTTGCCCGGTATCGTCGGCGAG
>JAFDCJ010000435.1 GCA_019312835.1 Deltaproteobacteria bacterium | reverse complement strand
CGATAGAATATCATACCGAAAAAGATAGTTGTGGATGTCGCACTTTTAAACCGCCTCCTTTAGCGCCTCAGTTTTCGTCCGGCATTTATAAAAAACAATGAGTCTCTGCAGACCATATAAAATAAGACTATTTATGAGCCCATACGTCTATAGATCCAATAAAAAAAGGGCTCAGAAAGAATCAATCCTTCCAAACCCTTGCTATTTCAGTGGTGCCGAAGGCCGGACTTGAACCGGCACGGCCGTAGGCCACTACCCCCTCAAGATAGCGTGTCTACCAAATTCCACCACTTCGGCACATCCGATTTTAAACGCTAACCGCTTACTCGGCTGATTGGGTTGGTTGCGCCTCGCTGGTTCCCGTTACCGGAGGTGCGGCCGGGGCGGGTGCCGCCTGGGTCTGTGCCGGTGGCGGGGTATCGGTTACAACCGACTGCTCGCCGGGACGGTGGCCGGACAGGTAGGCCAAAACCAAGGAGGTGAGCATGAATATAATGGCCGCCGCGGTTGTGGCCTTGCTCAAAAAGGTCGAGGCCCCGGTGCTGCCGAACAGCGTTTGACTCGAGCCGCCGCCAAAAGCAGCACCCATGTCCGCACCCTTGCCGGTCTGAAGTAAAACGATCATGATCAGCGCAATGCAAACGATAATGTGTATAATTATTAGTAAAATTGTCATAATAAAATTTTCTTAAAGATTTTTAATTCCTAAATTTCTTACCCCTTAAATTTTACGATCTTGCTAAAAGATTCGGCGTCCAGACTGGCACCGCCGACAAGCGCGCCGTCGATATCCGGCATTTGCATGAGGTCGGCGACGTTGTCCGGCTTGACGCTGCCCCCGTATAAAATTCGCATGGATTGGGCCAGTGTCTTGTCGATATTCTGTTCGATCAAAGACCGGATGTACTGATGGGCCTCCTGGGCCTGTTCCCTGGTGGCGGTTTTGCCGGTTCCGATGGCCCAAACCGGCTCGTAGGCGATGACCAGGGTGCCCAGATCTTTTGCAAAATATCCACCTAACCCAATTTGCACCTGTTTGTCAAGCACAGAAAATGTCTGACCGGCTTCACGCTCGGCCTCGGTTTCGCCCACGCAAAAAACCGGTATCAGCCCGGCATCGATCGCCGTCCGGATTTTTTTATTGACCGTTTCATCGGTTTCACCGAAATACTGGCGCCGTTCCGAATGACCGATGATCACATACTGGCATCCGGCCGCCACCAGCATATCAGCCGATATTTCTCCGGTATACGCGCCTTCTTTTTCCCAGTAAAGGTTCTGCGCGCCCAAACCGACCCGGCTGTCGGCAACCACCTGTGAGACGGGGTCAAGCGCCGTAAACACCGGTGCAATCATAATGTCCACATCAGCCGTATCGGCCAGCAGTTCCACCAGCCGTTGGGCGGTATCGACGGCTTCCGGGCCGGTCTTGTACATCTTCCAGTTTCCGGCAATCAGCGGGGTTCTGCCACTCATTGGATTTTCTCCTTTTCTATCAGCACAATGATGTCAGATTTTTAGATTCGAAAGAGGGAATTGAAGAATTGAATCAAGATCATTCATTCCCCCTCCCCTTAGTTCCCTCCCGCCTGGGGAGGGGAAATCTGATATTGCGGCAACGTCAGATTTTTTAATTCCGCATTCCGCATTCCACCTTCCACCTTCTCTTATAGTTCCTTGCCGACCATCGCGGCCAGATCCACCATGCGATGGGAATATCCGGCCTCGTTGTCGTACCAGGACAGCACTTTGACCAGATTGTCGACCACATAGGTGGTCGGTCCATCCACGATAGATGACAGGGACGACCCGTTGTAATCAATGGACACCAGCGGCTGATCGCTGTAGCCCAGAATCCCGGACAGGGATTCTTCGGAAGCCTGCTTTAAGGCCTCGTTGATATCCGAGACGGTCACGTCTGTTTTTTCAACCGTTGCCACCAGGTCCACCAGCGACACATTGGGCGTCGGCACCCGGATGGCCAGACCGTTCAGCTTGCCGGACAGTTCCGGCAGCACCAGGGCGACGGCTTTGGCCGCGCCGGTGGTGGTGGGGATCATGGACAAAGCGGCCGCACGTGCCCGGCGAAGATCCTTGTGGGGAAAGTCAAGCAGGCGCTGATCACCCGTGTAGGAGTGGATGGTCGTCATCAAGCCGCGGCTGAGTCCGAAATTTTCCAGCAATACCTTGGCTACCGGCGCCAGGCAATTGGTGGTGCAGGATGCGTTGGAAATAATGTGGTGCTGACGGGGATCGTACTGCTGGGAGTTGACGCCCATGACAATGGTGATGTCAGGATCGCCGGCCGGTGCGGAGATGATCACCTTGCGCGCCCCGGCGGTCAGGTGTTTGGATGCATTTTCCCGGTCGCGGAAGATGCCGGTACATTCCGCCGCGATATCCACGCCCAAATCGCTCCAGCCGATTTGTTCAGGATCTTTTACCGATCGAATGGCGATGGATTTCCCATCGATTTCGATGCTGTCTTTTTGGGCCGTAATGTTCATATGGAGCTGGCCGTGGACCGAATCATATTTCAGTAAATAAGCCATCGTTTCCGAATCGGTCAGATCGTTAATCGCCACCACATCCACATCCGGGTGCTTTAAAGCGGCCCGCAGTACCATGCGTCCGATTCTGCCAAAACCATTTATTCCAAGTTTTATGCTCATACATCCTCCTTCAGGATTTTCATCATTAACAGTGCATCTTCTCTTGTGTCCGTATAATAACTCGGTCGTCGACCGACGACCTCAAAACCCAGTTTGCGATAGAGCTCAACGGCGGCAACATTGGAAGGGCGGACTTCAAGGTGCGCTGAAACGGCACCCTGTTCAACGCTCCAGGCCAAACAGCGCTTCAGAAGCCGGGTGGCGATTCCTTGTCCGCGCCTGGCGGGGGTGACGGCAACTTTTAATATGTGCATCTCATCAACCGTCAGGCGCCAGAAAGCGTATGCGATGACCTGACCGGCGGTTTGCCCCTCGGTCGATTTGACTACGAAATTGCAGCAGCTGTTGCCGTGCAACTCACCTTCAAAAGAAAGGCGGCCCCAGGGCCACTTAAACGAACTTTTTTCGATAGCCAGAATCGGTTCAAGGTCGGCACGCTTGAAATGGTCAAGTTGCCACCCGTTCACGGTTTAACTCCGCTTGTTACCCTTTAATATGCCACTGGCCAATGATATGCTCTTTTTGCCGAAAGCCTCCAGATTAGCTGCCAGTTGGTCAAGCGCCATTTTTGGGCGCATGTTAACAGCCTGGATGAGAATCGGCAGGTTGACGCCGGACAGCACCTCAATGTGACCTTCTTCCAAAAACGAATAGCTCAGGTTGGACGGTGTCCCCCCGAACATGTCCGTGAGAATAATGACGCCTTCCTCTCCCATTACCTTTTTAATTCCCCGGTCGATTTTACCGCGTAATTTTTCTGCATTTTCACTCAAGTCAATTGAAACCGATTCGATTGACTCAGGTCGGCTGCCGATAATAAATTCCGCCGCTCCTATCAATGCATCACCCAGTTCGCTGTGTGTAACAATAACAATACCGATCATACATCACCTTGCCAATTTCTGATTGGTTGTTTTCAAATCCGCCTGAGGCGGATTACAACCGCAACGTTTAAAGCACGGACGTGCTTTTGTCTTCCCCCGCCCATAAGGGCGGGGAAATCCAAGTCACCCGCTTTGCGGGTGGCCGTTGACGCCAAAGCTTCTGTACTGGATTTTATAAGGATTACAGAGCTATTTCTTTTTGCTCCTTACGGCTGGACACGATCGCGGTGATTCAGTCCCACTGTTTTGCCCTGGGCACGGATATGTTCAAATACAGCCCTGGCAATGGCCACGGAACGATGCCGCCCCCCCGTGCATCCGAGCGCAATGGTTAAATAGGCCTTGCCCTCTTTTTCGTACAACGGGATTAAATAGTCAAGGAACGCCAGATATTTTGTCAGGAAAGTACGTGTCTCAGGGTGTTCCAGGACAAAAGCCTTTATTTCTTGCGTTTCGCCATCCAGCTCTTTTAATTCCGGAATAAAATAGGGATTCACCAGAAAGCGTACATCCATGATTAGATCAGCGTCATAAGGGATCCCGTATTTAAAGCCGAAGGAAAGCACATTAATGCGCATCGGCACAAGCTTTTTACTCTTCTGGGCAATATCGAGAATCTTTGACTTGAGCTCATGGACGTTGAACTTGGAGGTATTGATCACCAAGTCGGCTGCTGACCTTAAGTCTTTCAGCTGATGTTTTTCTGTACGGATACCTTCGAGCAGGCTTTTTCCCAGGGATAGAGGGTGTTGTCGTCGTGTTGTGCTGTATCGCTGAACCAGGACCTCTTCCTCTGCTTCCAGGAAGAGAATTTCGAAATAGTAACCGTTCTGTTTAAGCTCGTTGAAGATGGCCTGGTACTTCTCAGGAAAGCCTTTTTCGCGTAAATCCATTACCAGTGCGACCCCCAAAATCTCGGAATCCTGCTCGATGGGCAGTTCCAAAAACTTGGGCAGCAGCTCAACCGGCATGTTATCGACGCAATAAAAACCGGCATCCTCCAGTGCCGCCATGGCGGTACTCTTTCCAGAGCCAGAAAGCCCGGTAATTATGCATATGCGTATATTTTTCACTTTACATCTTCAAAAATAGCTAAAAATCCTCATCCTCCTCTTTGATAATATCAAAAATCTCATCACCACTCGAGGCATTCAACAATCGGGCCCTGAATGGGTCATTCTTCAGGATTTTCGAAATTCGTGCCAGCAGCTTCAGGTGCAGTCCCGTTGAATTCTCCGGCGTTATCAGTAGAAAAAAGATATGGGCCGGTTGGCCATCCAGGGACTCAAAATCAACGCCCTTGCGGCTGAGGCCGAAGCCAAGAATCAGCGAATCCATATCTTTCATTTTACCGTGAGGAATGCCAATGCCGCCCCCGATGCCGGTGCTGCCAAGCTGTTCCCTTTCCATCAGGACCTTGACCAGCTCCTCCGGATTGACCTTGGCTATCTCTGATACCGGCGCCACAAGTTCTTCTAAGATGCCTTTTTTATTGCGGGCTTTTAAATCCGCCAGGATCGTTTCTTTTTGTAAGACGTCGCAAATTTTCATGTTTTCAACTATTGTCTATCCTGTGGTGGCGGTCATGCCGCCCCCTTCAACGGTGTGCCGTCTGTTGAATGCCGTCACCTATGTAAAGTGGATATCAAATCCCGCTTTGTCAGCGGGTATTTGGGCGTGATCCGGGGGTTTATCCGCTCCCCTCGGGCCTGTCTGCCTCGGACGGATTCACCCGCCAAAGGCCGATGGGTCTCAGGCGTGGTTCTGAAACCACATCAAGGCAATTCAATGAAATGAAACAGTAATCATGAATTGGGCTGAATCAAGCCGTAGTGACCATCTCTGCGCCGGTACAGAACATTAATGCGGTCACTTCGGGCATTGGTAAAAACCAGAAAATTATCTTCGATTAAATCCATCTGCAAAACGGCTTCTTCGATATCCATGGGTTTATATTCGATGTTGCGTATCTTTATCTGCCGCTCGGTGTCCTCATCGGGCAGATGGTCAGCTTCTTCCAGCATGGATCGGTTGCGATTTTTAGAAGTCGACCGGCGTTCTCTTATTTTTTGTTTGCTTTTTTTTATCTGTTTTTCAAGCTTGTCCAACGCCATGTCGATGGCGGAATACATGTCGTTGGTTTCCTCGCTGCCGATGATGGTAAGCTTATCACCAGCGATGTTGATCTCTGCAATGTGGCGAAATTTTTCGACCGCCAGCACGACATTGGCTTCGGCCGGATTGTCGAGAAATTTGTCGAGACGATCCAGTTTCTCACTCACGTAAGCTTTTAAATGGTCTGAAGGATCAATATTCTTAAACGTGACGGATGTCTGCATTCTTTTAGACCCCCTTATAGTTCTTTGCGTTTATTGGATGGCAGCACTTTCAACATTTCGCGGTATTTAGCGACTGTCCGGCGCGCGATGTGAATCTCTTCGTTTTTTAAAATCTGGGCGATCTTATCATCACTGTAGGGCTTTCTGGGATCCTCCCCCTGGATGATTTGCCTGATCTTTTCCTGGACACTTGCAGAGGCGATCGCCCCGCCGTGCATTCGCCGAATGGAACTGTTGAAAAAATATTTTAATTCAAAAATACCCTGAGGGGTGAAAGCATATTTATTGGTTGTCACCCGGCTGATGGTTGATTCATGCATGCCGATATCCTGGGCGACATCTCGGAGTACCATGGGCTTGAGATAGGCGATGCCCTTGTCAAAGAATTCCCGCTGATAGCGCAAAATGCTTTCCATCACCCGGTAAATGGTTTTCTGGCGCTGGTGAATACTCTTTATCAGCCAGGCGGCGGATCTCATTTTTTCCTGGATGTAATCTTCGGCTTCCCCGGAAACTTTCTTGCCGCGGCCGATGGAGTTGCGATAAAAAGAATTTACCCTGAGCTTCGGCATGCCGTCGTCATTGAGCATGATGACAAAATCGTTATCAAGTTTATAAACGTAAATATCGGGATTGATATACTGAGGCGTTTCTTCACTAAATTGCCGGCCGGGCTTGGGTTCCATGGCCTTGATGACGTTAACGGCCGCCACCACCTCGTCCTGGCTTTTCTTGAGCGCCTTGCAAATGGCCTTGTAATTTTTCTTTTCCAGGTTCGGCAAATGCTCATCGATGATATCGGTGATGATCGTATTTTCCAACCCCAGGTTCTTGGCCTGGATCAAGAGACATTCCCTCAGATCACGGGCGCAAACGCCAACCGGGTCAAATGACTGAATGATGGCTAAAACTTCCTCGACTTTTTCATGTGGCAAACCGCTCGTGTAGGCGATTTCCTGGGTCGATACCTGAAGATAACCATCCTTGTTTATATTCCCAATGATCAGGCTGGCAATTTTTTCTTCTTCCTTTTGCGGCTTGGTCATCAGAAACTGCCACAGCAAGTGATCATTCAAGGACTCTTTGTGGGCGATGAAGGATTCAAATTTGGGCGTATCCCGATTCTCGGCTTCAAAATTAACCCGTCCCGGCGTGTTGTACTCGTCCAGATAGTTGCTCCAATCGATATCCTCCTGGAGCTTTTCCTCGATGGTGACTTCCTTGGTTTCGGTGGCGTCGGCGGAAGTGTTATCCGCCCCATCGGTTAGCTGATCGTTGGGCGTGCCTTCGGGCACTTCTTCCAGGGCCGGGTTTTCTTCCAACTCGGCTCGGATCGTATCCATGAGTTCCAGTCTGGACAGCTGCAACAGCTTGATCGCCATTTGAAGTTGCGGCGTCATAATCAGCTGTTGGGTTAATTTTAGTTGTTGTCTTAGTTCAAGTGCCATTTATATACGCGGGCTTGGCATTATCGCCGTTGGGGTTAATAAATCGATGGGTTGAGCGGCACCTCCGTCCTGCAATTTGAGTGCCATTATAGCCAATTTTCTATATTTTAATTGAGTTGATTTGAAATTGCAACCATTACAGCATAATTTTTAAAAAAGCCCGAACCCGTAGCTTTTACCTGCTTGTGATCAGGTGCGGCTGAATAATTTTATTGTCCCCGACCAGCCGAACCGGGAAAAACCGCGAAATCCTCGGTGATGAGGGCTTCCACATTGCCGGCAAAAATAATTTTATTAAGATTTAGATCGTATGTTAACGATCTGGCGGATAAATTTACGGCCTCGCCAGAAATGTGCACCGGATCATTGGAGAAAATCACGCGGCGCTCGTGTTCGTAATTCATTCGCCTGGTTTTGAGCTGATAGTCATCATTCCTTATCACAACATTGCCGGAAAATTCAATGTCATTTGTATCGGTCTGCAATAATCCCTCTTCGGCTTCCAGGTAGACTTCACGATTGTCTTTGAGAAAATAAGTGATGAACAGATTCTTTAAAACAGCCTTTTTATCGTTTTCGATATAATGCGCCGAGCCGGCCTCCAGGCTCCACTCTTTTTTGCCGTCACGCGTAGCGGTCTGCCGAATTTTTCCCAGCGACAAATCGGCGCCATCTTTGATCGAGGAAAGCAATTGCTCCGGTGCGGTGGAAACCTGTCGGTATCCGATATATACCGCCGCAACCGTTCCAATGGCCACCAAGATAAGCACCAGAAATGTGATGGTTAGTGTTTTATTTTTCATTTAAACCCAGGAAGGCGTTTCCTGTTAAAAGATTCAGATAACAGATTTCAGAGGTCAGATGACAGATAAACAATGATTTAAAGCCAACCCCATCCTCAGATTTCTGTTTTCTGTCCTCTGTCGTCTGTCCTCTGGATTAATAACGGGCAATTATCTCTTCCCATAACCCCTGGGCTGTCAGCAGCGCTTCGCAAACCTCGCGCACGGCACCGTGCCCCCCCGGGGCCTTGGTCGTCCAAGCGGCCCTTTGACGGACGATGCCATTGGCATCCGCGACTGCGATTGCCAGGCCCACCCGTTTCATGAGCGGCAGGTCGGGCAGATCATCGCCCACAAAAGCCGCCTGCTCCGGGCCAATCCCTGTTTGGGCAACAATTTCTGGGAGCATTTTGGCCTTGTCACCAACGCCGTCGAATAAATATCGAATCCCCAGGTTTTCGCAGCGGTGGCGCAATGCCTTTGATCTTCGTCCGGTTACGATGCCAACCGTGATTCCGGCCGTCATCGCCAGCCGGAGACCCAGCCCGTCCTTGGCATTGAAAACTTTGATTTCGCCGCCGTCTTCGTTATAAATGATGCCGCCGTCGGTCAGGACGCCGTCGACATCCAGCAAAAGAAGCCGTATATGCTTTAACTTTTCCAAGGGTACCATAGGTTTCATCTTAATTGATGGTATGATGAATGGTCTTTAACCGGGAGAGTAGGTCATGGATGGTGTCGAGTTTTAAGGCGTTGGGACCGTCACACAAGGCTCGCTCCGGGTCGGTATGAACCTCCATGAAAACACCGTCGACCCCTGCGGCGACCGCCGCCCTGGCCAGCACGGGCGCATATTCCCGCTGGCCCCCTGAGCTCTTACCGGCGCCACCGGGCAACTGCACGCTGTGCGTCGCATCAAAAATAACCGGATAACCGGTTTGGCGCATAATCGCCAAACCGCGAAAGTCCACCACCAGGTTGTTGTAGCCGAACATCGTCCCGCGTTCGGTGATCAAAATGCGGCGGTTGCCGGTTGAGGTGATCTTTTCGACGACATTGACGATATCCCACGGCGCCAGAAATTGCCCCTTTTTAATATTCACGGCCCGGCCGCTTTTGGCCACCTCCACAATGACATCGGTCTGGCGGCATAAAAAAGCCGGAATCTGAATGATGTCCAGCACCCGGGCGGCGGCGGGTATTTCACTGATGCGATGAACATCGGAGAGAATCGGAATGCCGAATTCTGTCTTGATCTCTTCGAGCACCTTCAGGCCTTCGCGCAAGCCCGGGCCCCTATACGCGGCCACCGAGGTCCGGTTGGCCTTGTCAAAGGATGCCTTGAAAATGAAAGGCATTCCCAATTTGGCGGTGATTTCTTTCAGATGGCCGGCAATTTTGCGGGTCGTCTCATAATCTTCGATGACACACGGTCCGGCAATGAGAACCAGGGGGGAGCCCTGTCCCACCCTCAAGTTGTCAATTTTTATAGGTTCCTTCATGCTGTATGCGTTAATTCGTCAATAAGTTGATTCGGTTAACAAATTGAAAGGCCGGGCGCCAAGCGCCAAGGGCACAGCGCTTGATTTTTATGATGTGTCCGAATGTTGGTTTGAACGCTTTGCGACATGCGCCACGCGCCATGCCCTTTCAGTAACCCGTAACCCAAATACTTATCCTGCGTGCTGCCAAATGTCAAGAAACGAAAACAACCCTTGATTATCAGCAGGTTAACTGGTATTAAATCAGTTTTGATTTTCAACGTGTTTTGAATCCACTGATGGACACAGGAGCCACCGTTTACCTTGAAAGCAAAAAAGATAAATTTAAAATTGGGGATCATCGCCGTTGGATGCGCGCTGATTATCCTGCCACTGGCCTGGTTCTTAATGGTGCGCCTCGAGGGGGAGCAGCCGACACTGGAATTGGACCTGGTCTCACCTTATATCGGCAGCTCCCATGAACTTACCATTGCGCTGTCGGATACCAAAAGCGGTTTGCGCAGCCTCTGGGTCGGGCTCCTCAAGGACGGCAAGGAAGTGGTTTTACATGAGAGTGATTTCCCGTCGGCCGGCCTCTTCAAAGGCGGCCGGCTGAAACAGACATCCGTTAAAGTCGCCCTCGCGCCTCAGAAACTGGGTTTCGGGGACGGTGAGGCCATCCTGCGCATGGTGGTGCTGGATTACTCCTGGCGGGATTGGTGGAAAGGCAACAAGACCTATTTGGAAAGGACAGTGGTGATTGATACCCGGCCACCGGAAATAGAGGTGCTGAGCCGCGCCCACAATATCAATCAGGGCGGGGCCGGACTGGTCATTTTTCGAACCTCTGAAAGCTGTTCGCAAAGCGGCGTTCAGGTTGGGGATAAATTTTATAGCGGCTATGGGGGATTTTTCGCCGATCCCTTGATTTACCTCACCTTTATTGCCCTCGGTTACGAGCAGGGGCGCGATATCGATATGCGGGTCAGGGCGGTGGATCCGGCCGGCAACAGGGCCGAGAGCAGCTTTTACTACCATATCCGCCGGAAGGTATTCAGGAAAGATACCATCAATCTTTCCGACGGGTTTATCAACCGTAAAATTCCCGAATTTGCATCGCAGATTTCCCCGGGTGCTTCGACGTCTGCCGTGGATGCCTTTCTGGAAGTCAACCGGGATCTTCGCAAGGCCAATTACCAGCGGATTGCCGCTGTATGTCAGAAACCCGTTCAACAGATGCACTGGCGGGGCAGTTTTTTAAGGCTGCCGAAATCGGCGACCCGGGCCCGCTTTGCGGATCACCGGACCTATTTTTACCAAGGCAACCCCATAGACAGACAGGTGCACCTGGGCATTGATCTGGCGTCGGTCGCCAACAGTGCGGTGCCGGCCGGCAACGCCGGCGTGGTTGTTTTAGCCGAGTCGGTGGGTATTTACGGTAAAACCGTTATTCTGGATCATGGTTATGGGCTGTTCAGCATGTATGCCCATTTAAGTCAGATCACCGTTAACGTCGGAGACCCGGTGGCCAGGGGCGACAAATTGGGACACACCGGGAGCACCGGAATGGCCGGCGGTGATCACCTGCACTTCAGCATGTTGGTCGGCGACACCTTCGTCAATCCGGTCGAATGGTGGGATCTGCAATGGATCCAAAACAATGTTACCCAAAAAATCCAGTCGGCTCAATCCACAACCGGGAAAGAGTGATAAAATATGAAAAAGCATAAGATCAATAAATCCATTCGGGAAATCAACGCCAAAATAAAATCCGGCGACGTGGTCGTCGTCACGGCCGAGGAGATTATTGACATCGTCAAGGCCGAGGGGCCGGTGGAGGCCGCCCGGCGGGTGGACGTGGTAACCACCGGTACCTTTGCGCCCATGTGCTCATCGGGCGCCTTTATCAATTTTGGTCATTCGGTGCCGACCATTAAAGCCTCGAAAGTCTGGCTGAACAGGGTTCCGGCCTACGCCGGTGTGGCTGCGGTCGACTGCTATATCGGGGCCACCGAACCGGTTGAGGATGACCCGCTTAACAAGGTCTACCCCGGAGAGTTCAACTACGGGGGCGGGCACGTGATTCAGGATCTGGTGGCCGGGAAAAAAGTCCACCTCAAGGCCAGTGCTTATGGTACCGATTGTTATCCCAATCGTCTGGTGGAAAAGGAGGTGACCCTGCGCACACTGCCCCAGGCGACCCTGTGTAACCCGAGAAACGGCTATCAGAATTACAACTGTGCCGTTAATTTCACCAAAAAAACGATCTACACCTATATGGGGGCATTGAAACCCAAGGCGGCCAATGCCAACTACTGCTCCGCCGGTCAGCTCAGTCCCCTGTTTAACGATCCGTATTATCAAACCATCGGGCTGGGGACCCGGATCTTTCTCGGCGGCGCTGAAGGGTATGTGACCTGGCACGGCACCCAGCACAAGCCGTCGGTCAAGCGCAACAAAAAAGGGGTGCCGGTATCGCCCGCCGGCACGCTCTGGGTGATGGGGGACTTAAAAGAGATGAGTCCCGAATGGCTGGTCGGCATGAGCCTGCAGGGTTACGGGTGTTCGCTGGGCGTGGGGCTGGGGATCCCAATTCCGTTATTGAATGAAGAGATTGCCGGTTATACCGGCATCTCCGATGATGATATCGTTACCCAGATCATCGACTACGGCAAGGACTACCCCAACGGCGTTTCCAAAAGCTACGGCCAGGTCAGTTACGCCGAGCTGAAAAGCGGATTTATCAAGCTCAACGGGCAGGAGATACCAACCGTTCCCCTGTCGAGCCTGGTGAAAGCCCGCAAAATTGCCGATATCCTGAAGAAAAAAATCGCTGCTGGAAAGTTTACCCTTGGGGAGCCCCAGATGATGTTACCTGGAAAATAGGCGGGCGAACCTTTACATAATTGCTTTCGAAATTTAGTGATTTCCTTCATCACTGGAACGGGTTAATTGTAGATTAATTTAAATCCGAATATCGAAATCCGAAATCCCTGGCCCAGACCGATTGACCATCTTTTAAACTATGAATTTTCTTTATAAGAACAGTTTGGCTTCTATCAGTCAAAACCAATGAGTCGCGTCAGGGCGGGCCGAAACAAATTCGAATTGCAAAAATTCCAATGAGCCACAATGAGCCGAAGAGGATCACGGCTTGAATAATAGCTGATGCTACGGTAGTTTTGGTCATTGGCGCATTCGGATTCGGGATTGGTATCGAAATTAGAGCTTCGAATTTCGAATTTACCGGACATGTGTAAAAGGAACTGCTATTCTAAATCAATTTGAGTCCGGTATTTATGGAAAAAATAAAGCCAAAACGCACCATGTCCGGTTCCATACGCACCTTCATTGCTTTGGAGCTGCCGCCGACGGTTATATCCTTGTTGCATACCGTGCAGCAGGAATTAAAGCAGCTTAAAATTCGGGCCCGTTGGGTGCGAGCGGAAAATATTCATCTAACCCTCAAATTTATAGGGGATATCAACCCCGGTGATGTTGACACCCTAAGCGCTGCGATGGCGGACGCCGCCAAGGGATTTTCGCCGGTCATTCTGGCTGTCAGGGGAATCGGCGTTTTTCCGTCCATCAAACGTCCGCGTGTCGTCTGGGTCGGCCTTGGCGGGGACATCCGGTCGTTGTTGGAGCTGCAAAGCCGGCTGGTGGATGAGCTGGCCGAAGCGGGAGTTGCCAGAGACAAAAGATCGTTCAAGGCCCATTTGACCCTGGGTCGCATCAAACAGCCACCCGGACCCGATCTGATCCGTCAAATGATAGCCGAGCATGCAACGCTAAGCTCGGATGAATTCACCTGCGATCAGGTCATCCTGTTTAAAAGTGACTTAAAACCGTCGGGTGCTGTTTACACCAAATTAAAACAAACCAATCTGGAATGACGAATGAAAAATCGAGGAATTCTGTCGTTTTATAGAAAAATTACTGCTATAAAAGGGACGCGCAGCGTAATTTCTGCAATTCTTCATCACGCACGAGTATTTATTCAGTTAAATCGGAGGAGCGAAGCGACTTCCATCATTCGACATTCATTATTTCAAACGGGAGGTAATCATGTCTATAGCCGAGGATAAAGAAAAAGCCCTGGAATCTGCCATGACACAGGTGGAGCGTCAGTTCGGCAAAGGTGCCATCATGAGATTGGGCAGCAAGCCCGTTATCGAGGTGCCGGTTATTTCCACCAGCGCCCTGTCCCTGGACAAAGCCCTGGGGATCGGGGGGCTTCCCCGTGGTCGTGTGGTGGAAATCTTTGGGCCGGAGGCATCCGGTAAAACCACTTTGGCGCTGCACGCGGTGGCCGAGGCGCAGAAAAATGGCGGGGTTGCCGCTTTTATCGATGCCGAACATGCCATAGACATCGGCTACGCCAAACGCCTGGGCGTCAATGCCGACGAGCTGCTGGTATCACAGCCGGATACCGGTGAGCAGGCCCTTGAAATTGCCGACATGCTGGTCAGAAGCGGTGCCATCGACATTCTGGTGATTGACTCCGTCGCGGCGCTGGTGCCGCGTGCTGAAATTGAAGGCGAGATGGGTGACTCCCACATGGGCCTGCAGGCCAGGCTCATGTCCCAGGCCCTGAGAAAACTTACCGGTACCATCGGCAAGACCATGACAACGGTTATATTCATCAACCAGATCCGCATGAAAATCGGGGTGGTTTTCGGCAATCCGGAAACCACCACCGGTGGCAATGCATTGAAGTTTTACGCCTCTGTCCGGCTCGATATTCGACGCATCGGCGCCATCAAGGACGGCCAGGAAGTTGTGGGGAACCGGACCCGGGTGCGGGTGGTGAAAAACAAGATGGCGCCGCCGTTCACCGAAGCTGAATTTGATATTTCCTACGGCGAGGGGATCTCCAGAACCGGTGACCTGATCGACGTGGGCGTCAACGCCGGCATCGTTGACAAAAGCGGGTCCTGGTATTCTTACCAGGGCGAGCGGATCGGGCAGGGCCGAGAAAACGTCAAACGCTTTCTGGCTGAAAACCCGGACATGTATGATGATTTATATAAAAAATGCAGAGCGGCTCTGGGATTTGCGGAAAAAGGCGCCGAACCGCCGCCGGCGGCCGAGGAGGAAAGCAAGTAGGTCATTTCGGATTGCGGATTTTAGATTTCGGATTGTCATGATGCCGGACCATATCATTTAAAGAATGCCTAAATTGGAAGTTTGATATTCGAAATAGGTTGCAGGGCAGGCGCAAAAGCCCTGGCAAATCCGAAATCCGAAATCCCGAATCCGCAATCGAAAAACCCGCAACACACAAACGGAGATCTTAATGACTGGCAACGAGATACGTAAACTATTTCTTGATTATTTTGAAAAACATAACCATCGGATTGTCCGCAGCTCCTCGCTGGTACCCCATGATGATCCGACCTTGCTGTTTATCAATGCCGGCATGGTTCAGTTCAAGCGAGTTTTTCTCGGAGAGGAAAAAAGAGATTATCTGCGGGCGACCACTTCCCAGAAATGTGTCCGGGCCGGCGGCAAACACAATGACCTGGAAAATGTGGGCTATACCGCCCGGCATCATACATTTTTTGAAATGCTCGGCAATTTTTCCTTCGGGGATTATTTCAAGGAGGGGGCCATTGAGTTCGCCTGGGATCTGCTGACCAATGGGTATGGTTTGCCGGCCGATAAATTATGGGCTTCGGTTTACCTTGATGATGACGAAGCCTATGATCTCTGGCATAAAAATGTCGGATTGCCCGAAGACCGCATTGTGCGATTGGGTGAAGAAGATAATTTCTGGGCCATGGGAGATACAGGGCCCTGTGGGCCCTGTTCGGAGATTTTAATAGATCGCGGTGAAGAATTCGGGTGCGGACGACCGGAGTGCACCGCCGGCTGTGACTGTGATCGGTATCTTGAAATATGGAACCTGGTGTTCATGCAGTTTAACCGGGATGCGTCCGGCAAGATGACGCCTTTGCCGAAACCGAGTATCGATACCGGCCTGGGATTGGAACGCATGGTGTCGATCATCCAGGACGTTCCCACCAATTTTGACACGGACCTCATCCGGCCCATTATCGCCAAAGCCGAAGAATTGGCCGAAACACGCCTGGGGGATTCCCACGAGACCGACGTGGCCATGAAGGTTATCGCCGATCACAGCCGGGCAGCCGCCTTTCTGATCGGCGACGGTATTATGCCATCCAATGAGGGCCGCGGCTATGTCTTGCGCCGCATCATGCGCAGGGCCATTCGCTACGGTCGCAATCTCGGGCTGCATCAGCCTTTCTTATCTGAAACGGCCAAAGTCGTCTTTGACATCATGAAGCCGGCCTATCCCGAATTATCCGAAGCCTCCGCCTTTATCACCAGCATCATAAAAAATGAGGAAGTCCGGTTTTTGGAGACCCTGGACACGGGAATGAAGGTATTAAACGATACCCTGGCTGATATCAGAGCCCGCGGTCAGAATCAGGTGCCCGGTGATATCATTTTCAAACTATATGATACCTTTGGCTTCCCGGTGGATATCGTGCAAGATGTCGTCCGGGATGAAAAAATGGACCTGGACATGGACGGGTTCGACCAGGCGATGGACGCCCAGCGTGCCAGATCCCGCTCGGTGGCGGCTTTTGACAGCATCGGTGAGGCTTACAAAAACCTGTCGGCCCGCGGTATCAAGCCGGAGTTTGTGGGCTACGATTCTCTGGGCGGCGATTCGACGATTCTGCTTCTGGTGTCCGATGGTGAAGAGATTTCCGAAGCCGCCCAAGGGCAGGAAATTGAAGTCGTCACCGAAAGCACACCGTTTTATGCCGAGTCCGGCGGCCAGGTTGGCGACTGCGGCACCATTAGCGGTGATAATTTTGAACTGGAAGTACTGGATACCGTCAAAGACCCCACCGGGCTCATTATTCATAAGGCCCGGGTGATCGCCGGCAATGTCCGCAAGGGCGATAAGGTCAGCCTGGTGGTCGATGCGGCCAAACGGGAAGCGACCGCCCTGAACCATACCGCTACCCATATTTTGCATGCCGTCTTGCGCCGGGTTCTCGGGGATCACGTCAAGCAGGCCGGCTCCCTGGTGGCACCGGACCGGCTGCGGTTTGATTTCACCCATTTTTCATTGATAGACAGCGACACCCTGGAAACCATCGAAAAGCTTGTCAACCGGCGTATTCGCGAAAACATACCCACCGCTATTGCCGAAATGGATGCTGAAGATGCCTTTAAATCAGGGGCTACGGCTTTATTCGAGGAAAAGTACGGAGATCGGGTACGCGTTGTTTCCCTGACCGATTTCAGCAAGGAACTATGCGGCGGGACCCATACGGCCAGAACCGGCAATATCGGTATTTTCAAAATCGTCAGTGAATCAAGCATTGCCTCCGGCGTCAGACGAATCGAAGCCCTGACCGGCGAAGCGGCCCTGGTCGCCGTTCAGCAGACGGCGCGGTTGTTAAACGACGCGGCCCACTTGCTCAGGGATAAAGCCCGGGGGGTGCCGGCACGAATCCAGAAAATGCAGGCCGATATAAAGGCGCTTGAAAAACAAGTGGAACAGCTGAAAACCAGGCTGGCCACCGAGACCGCCGAGGCATCCACGGATGTCCTGCGGGAGATTGACGGCATCCGGGTGATGGCCAAAAAGGTTTCCGTCGATACACCGGCGGCCCTTCGAAACCTGGCCGATCAATTCAAGGATAAAATTCAATCCGGCATCGTCGTGCTTGGCAGTGCCGCCGGTGCCAAAGCCATGCTGATCGTTGTCGTTACCCAGGATCTAACCGGCCGTTACCATGCCGGCAATATAATCAAAGAGATTGCGGTCGAGGTGGGCGGTCGTGGCGGCGGCAGACCGGACATGGCCCAGGCCGGGGGGAACCAGCCCGAGAATCTGGATAAAGCGCTGGCCAGGGCGTACGAAGTTGTGGGACAGGGGAAATAAAGATATCATCTGAAGTTGACAAGTGTTGACAGACTTGTCGAACAACGCCCTGGAATGTCGAAGGTCGAATGATCCGCCTGTGGCGGATCGAATAACGGTATGCTATCTATTAAAAAAAAGACGGAGCGCAGCGACACCTGCATTCATCAATCGACATTCGTCATTCGCCATTCCTAACACCGATTTCATGCTTGGCAGCGCCGATGGCGCCCAGGGTGCGTCTTACCAGCGCGGTGTGTCGCGGTTCGGCTGACAGGTCCATAAAACCTTGCTGCCGCTTCTGGATTTCATCTAACAGAGCGAAATCCTTCGCGTGCCCCACCCGGCCGATACCCCGTATCAATATACCCAGGTGTTGCAGCAAACTGGTGAAAAAATCAGGGCTCTCTTTGAGTAAAAAGATTCGCGAGCCAGGGTTGCCGTACGCATTGAGAGCTTCCTGGATGACGTCCGTGGCGGTTTGACCGCCGATAATCGCAAGGAGGATGTGGGCTTCTCTTTCCAGTGCCAATAAAAATCGAATCGGCAGTACATTGACATCCCCGCCGGCCTGTTCCAGTGACTGGATCAGCTTGCTGCGGATGGTGGCCATTTTTTCGACAAAGCGTTTGTGTTCCCCGTCAATCTTCCAGGCCAGGTAGCGCGCCACCCCCGCATCCAGCCCTTTGTGAACCATCAACACCTCCTCCGGGGTGATTTCGATATCCATATTGATTTCTTTGTTATAGGTGCGCAGAAACTGGATGACCAGCATCAGGGCGTTGCGGTCCGGAAAACTGACACCACGGGGATCAAGGATGAAGTCTGACACCAGGACCTTGGCGGCCTGCATGGGCTGCTGAATCTCTTTTACCAGCAGCTGCAGGGAATTTAGAAAGGGTACCCGATCGCTGCGCCGGGGGATCTCCCGCAGAAGGGCCCATAGGATTTCGAATATCTTGCGGGGGTGATCCGCAAATCCGGGCACATTTTTTTCAAAAAGGGTTCGCTGGAAATTACCCTGATTGTCAAAACAGCTTTTCAACAACCGGCCAATTTCTTCGGCCTCCTGAATGGAAATCTCAAAAGTCTGGGACAGCAGTTCAAAATCGTTGGCGCCAAACTTTCCGTCCACTCTTATGGCCGCTCGCTTTTTTTGACGGGCCGCGGAGCGGTCCTTGGCGGTGTCGATAATATTTAACAGGTTATCGCCGGCCTTGCCGATGGCTTTGGGCTGGTCTTCTTCCCAGATTTGAATTTCGCCGCCGTCGAAAATCAACTCGTCAAGTACCGCTCGGGGCAGCTGGTCCATTCCGGTCTGAATCCGTTCCAGCACGTTTTCCAACAACGCCTGGCCCTTGTCACTGCCCTCCAGGGTGGTTAAAAGGTCGGTTATCAGCTGCAGGCGCCCCTCGAGTGCGACCAGGTCGATCGTATGGTAATCGCGGCCGTATATGGTTCTCATTACCTGAATGGCCTTTTCAGGCGAATCCCCGTAGGCCTGCTTCACAAACTGGGCCACCTTGGCCTTCAGCACGGCCGGGTCCATTTTGCCAGGCACGCTGCCGGGACCGCGTCCCCTGGCCGCTGGCCCTGTGGCCGCGCCTTTTCTATCCGGTTCGGCCTGCGACCCCTGCTCGCTGTTCAATTCGATACTTGGCCGGTCCAATCTCTGGCGCAGGCTTTTGATATTAAAAATGGCCTGATAGACATTGGCCGGCTGCTGCCCGGACCTTTCCAAATTGGCGCGTTTCATCAGGGCCGCCACTTTCTGTACCATTTCCTGCATATGCTGAGGACTGAGATCATTTAAGGCGGCTATCTGGGTCAGGTTGGGATCGGGCTGATCGAATTCGTTTAATATCGGCTTTAAAGCAAATTCCTGGTCGTTTTTGACGTACTCGATGGGGGCATCCTCCTCAACCGCTTTGCTAAAGCAGGAGGCGATGTGCATGCTCAGATGCATTTTTTCCAATGCCTCATCTGAGCCATCCGGAATTGTGATGTGGATTGTTTGCATGCCCCGGGCGGCAAAGCCCTCAAACGATTTGATCAAACGCCCCTCGATATGCTTGACCCGTATACCGATGCGCTTTATCAGTGCGGAAACAGCAGCGATATCCACCCGGTGGCCGCCAAATCGAATGATATAATCTGATTTTTCAGGAATTTTGGCCCCGGGGCTTCCGCGGTGTTCAATTCGCACCACGCCGTCGTTTTGAGGTATGTGCTGGAGTTCGTAAAGGATTTTGATGAATTCACCGGGGGTATCTTTGCTGGATTTGGCACCCTTCCAGTAGTGGGCATCGCGAAAAGCGCCGTTGAGATGGTAAGCCAGATCGACCAGCAGCATGCGCCAGTGATCCAGCTGTTCCAATTCCAGGGGCTGAAGGGCAGCGTCCGTTTCCGCAACGTTTGCCTGGGCTGACGGTGGGCTCCCAGAAGAGGATCCGGTGCCTGCCGGTCGCTGAAGCAAATTGTCATCGGAATTGCTCATTCAGACCTCGTTTGACCGTTTAGGCCGGAGTTTGGCCCCGATTGGAAGGTTGGCAAACTGGAATATTGAGAAAAATGGATCTTCAGATACGGTGATAGGGGATTAATGGTATGATTGGGATTGATAGGTGAGTTTAAGATGGATTCTGTCATTCAAATTCCCAATACGCCATCATCCCACTATTCCATTATTCCATGGTTGCGGCAATCACTCCTGCCCGAAAAAATACCCTATATTTTCATTCAGTTAAAAATTTTTTGAGCCTTATATCAATCATAGATGAATATACCCTCAGTGTCAATCAGGAATAGGGTCAGGTTAAAATATGATCTTATATAACATTCTGAATTTATTATTTATTTAGCATATGCCGGGAAGCCTGCCCGAGGCTTGCAAAGTCGGGTTTAGATGTTTTTCAGGACATCGATCATGGTAAACATTTTGCCCCGGGTACCGGTTTGGACTTTTTCAAACAGGTATAAAAGCGCATCCACGGTTCCCCGAGCATAAACTTCGCGGCCGTTGACGTTGTGGGTGAATTCGAATCGGACGGTCTGGTCTTCTGAAACCAGGGTGTAGGTGTGCCACCCGTGGCCGGACAGATATTCATCCGGGATTCCCCACTGCGCTTTTTGATCTTCAGGTTCCCGCACCTTGACAATATCCTCCGTTGAAAAAGCAACCCCCAGCTTGTTGAAATAGCCGACCATTGCTTTAGCCGTGCCGCTGGTATCGGCTTTACCCCGCTGATGGCTTTCCTTGACGTTGAGGGTATAGCCCCGGAACAGGCCCGGAAAATTATCGGCGGCATACTCCATCATGGCCTGGAACCCTACAATTTGCTTGGCCATGTTCGGCGCGATGACAGCGGCGATGGAAGATGAGACCACCGTCGCCTCGAGTTTCTGACAGTCACCACCGGTGGTACCCATTACAAACGGCAGCCCGAAACGGCAATAAAATTCAGCATTGGAATTGACGGCCGACGGATGGGTGAAATCCACGCTCAGAAACGCCCCCTGGGATTGCTTGATCTGCTCTATCTGCGAATCCCTTTGATCAGCCTGGATGAGTTGCACGCTGATGTTGCTTACGCTGCAGCCCGTTTCCTGGATCTCCGGGCCGGTCAACGAATAAGGCACAAGCTTAAACCGCCCGTCTTTTGATAAATGCCCGGCAACCAATCGGGCCAGATTTCCGGGCAGACCGTTTACCATGACGTTGATTGTGCTCATTGAATACCTCCCGTAATGATCTCGAGGTTGTCTAAGTTGCCCTGCCAGCCTTTTGCAGCAGATCGTGGGCTTTTGCCGCCGTGGCGGTCAATGCTGGAAACTCATCCCGGCTGCGGGCCCGCAGTTGGGATATCAGGGTTTGCATGGCCGCGGGGATATAAGCCTCGAAATAACGCTTGCCTCCGACGTTGCTCAAATAGGCAAAAGCCCCCAGAATTTGAAGGTTGCGTGTCAGGCAGCAGTAGCTGAAACAGCGGCGAAATTCTTCCCGCTCGACGATGGTTTGCTGCGATAACGCATCGATACTGTAACCGAGCAATTGCGCCCGGATGTCCGCCGGTAGTTCAACATAAGGATCAATCAGCAGGGAGGCAAGATCGTATGGAAGGGGGCCGAAGCGTCCGCCCTGAAAATCGATAAAGTAAACCTGGTTGTTTTTAACCATTATGTTGCGTGATTGCATATCGCGATGCATAAAACCGGTCTGGGAGTATTGCAGCGCTTTTCGGGCTAACGACTCGAAGTCACCGGCCAGATCCTCAAACCGCGCCGGCAGGCCTAAATAATCTTTTAAAAAAGCTTCCTGGAAATAGCGGCATTCTTTTTCGATAATCAGCTCCCGATCATAGCGGGCCGACTGATAGGTCCAGGCCGGGTTAAACTTGTCTGCACCCCGCAGGGATAACGTGACCAGCTGATCAATGACCGCCTGATAAAGACTTACGAGGGCTTGGGTATCGACGGCTGACGCTGCGGCCTGCTGGAGGCTGACATCGCCCAGATCCTCCAAGAAAACCAGACCACTGAAGGGATCGCAGAAATAAATCTCAGGAACTGAAACCCCCTGGCGATACAAATGTCGCCCGATATGGACAAAGGCGTCGACCTCGGACACCGACCGGTGCGCACGGATGCCGTGATCGGCCATAATCAGGGTGTGTTTGCCGGCCTTTAGCCGGTACCATTGCCTCTCTGATCCGTCCCCTTTGAGCTTTTTCTGCGCTACCGCAAGGTCGGGGATTTCTCCGAAGGCCGCGTTAAAAGCCCGGGGCACAGCGGCTTCCAGAGCCGTCCGGCGATATCGCTCCGTCGTTCCGATATCCCGCCATTTTCCATCCGGCATGATATAGGCCTGCAGGCTTTTGCCTTCGGTCAGTATTTTTTTAAAAGCGTCGATGCTGCTGTATGCCGATTTATCCGGGATATATTCCAGCACCAGCGGGTCCAGCACCTGAATGCCGGTAAAGGTCAGCAGGTGTTCACCGGCCGGTTCGGCAACCTGCTGCCGGTTGCGAAATCCTTTAATCCATTTGTTTTGTTCCACCACAACGCTGTTAAAAGCAGGGTCGTCGCAAAGCACCAGGGTCGCCGGGGGATATTCCCGGCAGTGGGTCCGGTAAACGGCTGCCAGGTCAATGTCGGCAACGATATCGGCATTGATGACCATAAACGGGCGCTGATCCCAAAAATCGGCCAGATTTTTCATGGCGCCGCCCGTACCGAGAATCTGCGGCTCGTACCGGGTCGATACCGGTATGCCATAGCTGCGTTCGGCCACAAAGGTTTCAATTTCGCGGTGAAGATGGTGGGTGTTAATCATAACCGCTTCGCAGCCGGCCATCTGGAGGTTGTCGATGATAATATCCAGCAGGGGACGGCCGGCAATGGTGAACAAGGGCTTCGGTGTATGATTGGTATAGGGTTGCAGGCGCGTACCGAGACCCGCCGCCAAAATTAGAGCCTTCATATTTTTGATTCACTTACCAACGGTAGATGTAAACCCGACAATGGGTGAAATAAATGGCGGGCGTTATTCGTTAATCGTTATTGGTTAATCGGTGCGATTCAGATTGATGACTGCGTCGGGTTTGGACAGCTTCTGGATTCCCGCCTGCCAGGGTATGTCGCAATTGTAAAAACCACAAATACCGCCTCTCGTCATTCCGGGCTGGACCCGGCCTCCAGGTAATTCTAAACGCTCTACAATACTGGAGGTCGGATCAAGTCCGGCATGACAATCAGAAATTAGGTGCTTGCTGACATTCTGACACAGGCTCCTGCGCTGGAATGACAAAAAGACAGCAGCAAGGTTATTACATTGCAGGCGGTAATCCTGGAAATTTGAAGGTGTTTTCCCCTAACTCAGATTTATCTGAACAGCTGTGTTTTTCTAACTAATAACAAATCACGAATAACCAATAACGGACATTTTACGGTTGCAGGTATTTCATGGCATTTTGCAGAGCGGCGGCGTATTCTTCAATTTTTTCCGTGTCGTCGGAGCCTCTGATGCCCCGGCTGGAGAACATTTCAATGGCATTTTGATAGGTAACCTTTGACAGGGCTTCTTTACGCTCGATTTCTTTACGCTTGTACATGCGATTGCCCCGTGCCGTTATTTTCTTTATGCGATCTTTGGGTTTGACGGCGTTCTGGGGGTTGCGCATGTAGAAGTTGAGCACGATCCAGTAAGATTCGAAATAGGTTTTAAGGAATAGGGCGAATATCTTCAGTTTGCGAAAGCCGGCCGGGGTGACATCATAGGTGTCGGGCATGGTTTGATGGGGGATGACCATACCTTCGTCTATAAAGGATTTTATGCATTTGCGGACATGGAACTCTGAACCGATATCCACATCATAAGCAAATTCATGCTTGAAAAACTTCTGCCAGAATCCGTATCTGGGATGCAGATCCGAGGCGGAAAACCGGAAACTGTCTCTTTCCAAAATGGCCATGGCAGTGTAAGCCGCCGGAATGAAAAAAGAAATACAGGTGTTTTTGTAATATTCCAGATAGGGCCGGCGGCTCTCATTGATCAAGTACTCTTTGTCGCCTTTGGTTTCTTCATCGTTTTTGGACAGTGGTTCGATGAACTTTCTTTGGGTATACGATGCCACCACCTTTTCAAAAGCCCTGTGTTGATCCGGAACGAGGGTATCAGCCAGTTTAGCGTTTTGCATGGCCAGGTGTCTCATATAAGCAGCCAATACGGAGTGGAGCTCTTTGATGGAAAATTTTTCTTTCGAAAAATTCAGCAGCGCACCGGCGACCAGTCCATGCGGTGTTACCACCGTAACCCGGTTAATGGCATTTATGATCTGGTAGCCCAGCTTGCGAATGAAGCCATTTAGCTCTTTGGAACTCATTTCCGTCACCGGGGTATCATACTGGCGCAACAGCTGGTTGACGGAAAAAGGCTCATGAAACTGGATGTAGATCTTACCGTAACGCTTTTTCAAAAATTTACGGGCCTGCAATACCTGGAGTATATTCTCAGGCTCTTTCTGGCCGCCGCCGAGTTCGTGCAGATAGGACTTTTCCTCAATGATGCGGTCGTAGCCAACATAGATCGGCACAATCAGCATGTCCTTGCATGCGCCATTCTTATAGGCATTCATCAGAATCGACAGAAGCCCCAGCTTGGGCATCAGCAACTTACCGGTGCGGCTGCGGCCGCCTTCGATGAATTGCTCAACATTATAGCCCTCTTCCAGCAATTTATGGACGTATTCAGCGAACACCTTTGAATAGAGCACCGCACCCCTAAAGGATCGACGCAGGAAAAAGGCGCCGCCGCTGCGAAACAGGGGCCCCATCGGCCAGAATGATAGATTTTTTCCGGCAGCAATATGCGGCACCGGCAAGTTGCTGTGGTAAAGGACATAATCCACGATGAGGTAATCGATATGGCTCTTATGGCTGGGTATTAATACCAGCGGCCCTTTCAGGGACATGTTTTTGACGCGGTTAAGGACGTCCTGATTGGTCGTAAATCCGTCAAACATCGTCCGGATGATCCAACCCACAATGACCGATGCCACCTTGATAAAGGCCGGCTTATAGTTGGCGGCAATTTCTTCGATATAGGCATCGGCCTTGCGGCGCACCTGGTAGATGGGAATATCCCGGTTCTCCGCATAGGTCTCCATAAAGCGTTGAAAACGTTCGGTGGTTAAAATGCTCTCCTTGAGCTCCTCCCTGGATTTGCGCACCGGCCCTGTAATACTCTGGCGATGCGCGTTGAGCTGAACCAGCAGGTCGCGGCGCAGCAATAAGGATTGATACTCGGTGGTCTGGTTGCGGGTCTCCTCCGAATTCAGGTAATGTTTTAAATTCAGCGGCTCGGATACCTCCACAAAAACCCTGCCGCTGTTTTTAAACAGGGTAACCAGCCTTCTGATGTTTCCGGGTTTGTCCTTGGGCCCGAAAATTATGTCGATTAAGGTTGGATTTTCACGGCGGGCGGTCTTACTGAAAAACATGAGCTGGGGCACCAGGTAAATCGGCCGGTCAATGGATTTTTGGATTTCGATCAGATAATGAACCGGATCCGTATCCGCTTTGACGAACCGGCGGTGAAATATTTTTTTCCCGACCAGTGACAGGAATCCGCAGCGGCCGTTGATCAACTCTTGTTTGATATAGCCTCGGCCATAAGGATCCGGCAAGGCCTGATACTTCAGGAGGAAATCCAGTTTGGACAGAAAAATCCTCAACAGCCGCGATAATGGCTGCCAGATATAGACTTTGTAGTCAAATCCTATTTGAGGATAGGGCAGCTTTTGCTGTCGGTAGCGACTATAGTAAAAGAGATACTCAAAAAAATTTTTAAACTTCGTTATATAAACGACAATGGCGTCTTGTTCCAGCTTTTGAAGAATTTCGGTTTGCTGGCCATCCACCTTGATGCCCGAATAGAAAAGCTTGAGCAGCAGATTGGAGAAGCTGCCCAGTTTGTCCGGTAGCAGGCAGGTGTAGTGGTCATAGGAACCGCGCAGGAGTTTTAATATCCACCCGCGCGGCGATTCGTTGGAGCGAGAAGGCGGCGATTTTTCCTTGTTGGACATAGCGGTATCCGTCAGGGCATTGAAAAGCTATCTCAAGAATGCATCTTACGCTCAATGGCTGTGTTGCCCAGCATAGGTGGATAACCCATCGTTCTCACTATTCAAAGGTGGGCCCGATTCGATTTAAAATGCTCACGTACTGGCGTGTACGCTCCGCTTTTAAACCTCATCGACGCCTTGCCCCTGAACGTAAGCTACTATTTTTGAGAGCGCTTTATGAGAAAGCTTTATGGGTGAAGGTGGCCATCCTATCTGAAAAATTAGCAGAATAGATTTTGGTTTGCAATATTTTATTGGATTGTGATACAGACTGTGCTATGTAACTAAACAGGCAATTGATCGTATATGAAAGGAGGTTAATGTTATATGAAGACATTAATTGGCGGTGCAATCGCAGCATTATTAGGATTGATCGGGATTGTTGCCTGGTTTCCTCAATTCTTGACAGTTATTGCCGGTACCATCCCTGTGATGCTTCTGCTCGGCGGTGCTCTGGCCATCTACCTGGGCGTTGATGAACTTAAAGATACCTGGAAACAGGATCAAGACACAGAAACCGATGCTGCCACTGATGAAGACGTGGAGAAATATAAAAAAGAAATATCTGAGCTTAAAGAAGAGATCGAAACCTTAAAAAAAGAGTAGAAATCGATCTGAGGTATAAACCAGGAGCCCGGCAGAATCTTTTGCCAGGCTCTTTTGTTTTAAAAGCGCCCCCCTGGTTGCACTCCCCTGACGCCCTTGACTCCGGATACTCGATTCCCGATGAAATTTTGAGTTGTCCGCAAATGCAGATCATCTAATATCGAGCATCGAGGATCAAACATCGAGCAACAAATTTTTACCAGCATCCCTGCCAGCAGTGACAAAAACCGGCAACCAGAATCCCGGGACTAATGATTCGCTTTCTTGATGGCCGAAGTCGCCAGATAATCGGCCCTTTCATTTTCCGGGTGGCCGGAATGCCCCTTTACTTTTATGATTTCCAAGTCCTTGAATCTGTTCATCTTTTTTTTAATAGCGGCCACAAGCTGCTGGTTCTTCTTGGGCTTCCAGTTCAGCACCAGCAATCCATAGGCATACTTGCTATCGGTAAACACTCTGACAGGAATATCCCGGCTGTTTAGAGCCGACAACCCGACATCGATGGCCTTCAGCTCGGCAATGTTATTGGTGGCGTGGCCGATAAATTGCGAGATTTCCTTTTCATGCTCCCCGTAGCGCAACACGACGCCGATCCCCGACGGGCCTGGATTTCCCGATGACGCACCGTCGGTGAATACACAAATTTTATCCGCCGGCGATGTCTTTTGGGCAGATGCCGGTTCGTTCCGGTCGTTGGAACCCGACCCATGCGGTTGGGGGGTATCCTCTGAACGACGGGACGTTGCGGTCTCAGTGGACTCCAGGTTCGTGACGTTAACCGCTTTGACCCAGTATTCGTAATCCTGTTCAAGCTGGTATTTGATTAAAACCTTGTCCGCTTTAACAACCGGCCGCCCCTGGTCGTCCACTGCCATCCAGACTTTGTTTTTTTTAAACCGCATGCGACGCCAGTCGCTGGCCGCTGGTTTCTGGTCGCTGGTCAATTGTGACAGGCTCCTGTTAAGGGGTGTGTGTAACCGGTTGCGCGTTGTGTGTTTCGTGTTGCGCCATGCCATTGGTATCCCGACTGCGGCCGCTGGCACCTGGCACCCGAAACTCGCTCATACGCTCATCATTTATATAGGTGAAAATCTCGACTTATCTTTTTAAATCGCTCGAGATCCTCTTGCCACGATGCCTCAATCGCATCGATCGGCTCCAGTTCTTCAATGCGCTGGCGGATGGTGCGATCGCCGATAATCAGATCGATGGGCATTCTTTCATATTCATATTCGTAGGGAGGTGTTTTCCATTCAAACTGATCGCGATGATGGAAGATCACCGCCTGCAGCAGGTGCAGGGTGGTCGCATAAGGCCGGTAGCGCTGCGCGTTGGTGACGTGGATTTGAAATCCGTGGCAGGCTGTCTGCTGCCATTTATTCGATGTCGGTTCAAAAACGGCGGGCCTGAAAATGACGCCGGGCAATTTTGCCTTCTCTAGGGTGGCCAGGATTTTGGAGGTTTCTATAAAAGGGGCCCCCACCAGCTCGAAGGGCTGAGTGGTACCGCGACCTTCGGACACATTGGTGCCTTCCCAGATTACCTGCCCGGGATAAACCAGGGTTGACATGGGCGTGGGCAGATTGGGTGAGGGCGCCACCCAGGGCAGTCCAGTATTTCCGAACAGCATGCCGCGCTTCCAACCTTGCATGGGGACGACTTCGAGCTCGCAGCCGATCTGGAAGTAATCGTTGAAAAACATGCCAATTTCGCCGATGGTCAATCCATGGCGCATAGGGATCGGATACCGGCCCACAAAAGAGGCGCAATCGGCCGCGAGGCAGCCGCCTTCGATCGCCATCCCGTTTATCGGATTTGGGCGATCCAGAATAATAACCCTGACATTATAATCCCGAGCGGCTTCAAGGCAGTGTGAGAGGGTATAAATGAATGTATACACCCGGGTGCCGACATCCTGCAGATCCACCAGCAAGACATCAATGGGTTCGAACATCCGGGCATCCGGGATGCGCGTATCGCCATAAAGACTGAAAACCGGCATTTGCAAAACAGGATCCGTCATATTCTTTGACTCAATCATGTTGTCCTGTTTTTCGGCAAAAAAGCCGTGCTGGGGAGAATACAATGCCTTGAGTTGTCCGGGAAACGCTTGCGCCACCAGTCGGCGGCAGTGGGTCAGCTGATGGTTCACCGAGGCAGGGTTGCACAAAATACCGATACGCTCATCGGTAATCCATTGACGGGAGGTATTGAGCAGGTTCTCAAGTCCGGTCTTTACTTTTGTCATGGGATTTGAAGAATACTCCTAATGTTAACGTTCATGAACCATGGCTGATAAAAACCGCATTGCTGTGACCAATTTCCATGGAATGTTGGAATATTGCAGATATTCGGGGCGGAGCCCAGAATATTTATTAACATACTGCCGGTGGAATCGAAAGCACAAAAATATGGGTCGGAAATAGATAGATTGCGCTGCCGGCGCTTGGCTGTCTATTCAACGGCGTGGCCCTGTTGGTGCTGCGAAAAAACTTGACATAAAAGTAATTTGCCTCTAAATTACCAGATTCGCCTGTGCCCCGGAAAATTTTCCGTAAGCCCCCGCCGTGTGGGGCTGAAAATTTTTTAAATCCAGGTTCAGCCAAAGGTTCAAATTGGAAATCAGCTTAAACGGAATAGTTGCCATCGTTGGAAATTACGGCAGCGGTAAAACAGAAGTGGCCATAAATCTGGCGGTCAACCGTAAACGCGCGGGGCTGGATGTGCGTATTGCCGATCTGGACCTTGTCAATCCCTATTTTAGAACCCGGGAGGCCCGCCATACCCTCGAGGCGCTGGGTATCAATGTGGTTTTACCCCCCGAGGAATACTTGCAAGCAGATCTGCCGATTCTCAGCCCCACGATCGCCGGTATGATTCGACAGCCCGACGGTCTGACCCTGTTGGATGTCGGTGGGGATGATGCCGGGGCCACGGTGTTGGCGGCGCTTGGTGATGCCTTCGCGGGTTTGGATGTAAACCTGCTGCAGGTTGTCAATCCCTTGCGTCCCCAGACAGCCACCGTCGAAGGATGTCTCAAAATAAAAGCCGAGATCGAAACGGCCGCCAAATTGACCATCTCGGGCTTGATCGGCAATGCCAACCTGATCGACGATACCGAGCCCCAGGTAATTTATGATGGCTATGAGTTTCTTAAAAAATTGTCAACTGCCAGCGGCTTGCCGCTGGAGTTCATCACCGTTGCCCAGGAGTTGCTGGAACAGATCGCGGTGGAGCGGTTTGGCTGTCCGATTCTGCCCATTGCCCGTCAACTCGTTCCACCGTGGAAGGTGGCCGGTAAATTCGAGAATATGGCCGGCTAGCTTATGTTTATACCATTGGTGGCGCGATTATTTTTTGCAAATATCATAATTGGCTAATTCCAATTCAATACCGACGATTGAAGAAATTCGGCCGTTTTTGAAATTATACTATACGCAGTAGTAAATTCACAATTCTAGGGGAGTTTTTTTCTCAATGACATACAAACATTTCATTGACAGAGACCGTTGCAAGGGATGCGGGATATGCGTTGATGCATGCCCCAAAAAGGTACTGGAAATTTCAGATGAGCTGAATACCAAGGGGTATTTTCCAGCATTCCAAGCCCGTCCGGAAGATTGTATTTTCTGCGCCATTTGTTGTACGATGTGCCCGGATGTGGCCATCGCGATCAGTGAGATCGAAGAAGAAAAGGCGGCACAAAAATAAACGGAGGATGATAATGAGTAAAGTTTTGATGAAAGGCAACGAGGCGATTGCCGAGGCTGCCATTCGGGCCGGATGCCTGAATTACTTTGCCTATCCCATTACACCCCAGACGGAAGTGGCCGAATACCTCTCCAGACGCCTGACGGAGGTCGGCGGTGTTTTTTTGCAGGGTGAAAGCGAGGTGGCCGTGTCCTATATGATCTTTGGGGCGGCTGCATGTGGAGAGCGGGTTTTTACCACTTCTTCCAGTCCGGGTGTAAGTCTGATGAGTGAAGGTATCAGCTATATTACGGCCGCCCAGTGCCCGGCGGTATTTGTCAATATTATGCGCGGCGGTCCTGGGTTGGGCGGTATTCTTCCCTCTCAGGCCGACTACTTCCAGTCAACCAAGGGTGGTGGTCATGGTGATTACCACTTGCTGGTCATGGCGCCGGCCAGTGTCCAGGAAGCCGTCGAGATGGTGATGGAAGCCTTTCCCCTGGCCGAGAAATATCGCAATCCGGTGATGATCCTGGGCGACGGTTTAACCGGCCAGATGATGGAGCCGGTGGAATTTCCCGAGCACCTCAAGGTAGAGGCGACGAATAAGGACGACTGGGCTACCAACGGAATGGACACCCGCAACAGTCGCCAACGCAATCTTGTGAAAACGCTTTACCTGGATCCCGAGGAACTCAACGCCCATAACCTCAAGCTGAAAGCCAAGTACGATCAAATGCAGCGGGAGGAAACGCGGTTTGAAAGATATAATTTCGATGGTGATTACCAGGCTTTGATCATCAGCTATGGCACCATGAGCCGGGTCTGCCGCACTGCCATTGATCAGCTCAAACAGGATGGGCTTGAGGTTGCGATGCTGCGCCCGCAATTTCTTTTCCCGTTTCCCCGCCAGGCTATTTTTGAAGCCGCTCAAAAAGACAGCTGTAAGTCCGTGTTCAGCATCGAAATGAGCATGGGGCAGATGATGGAGGACGTTGATCGCAGCGTTGCCGGCCGCAAGCCCGTTTACTGGTTCGGCAAATGCGGAGGCGAAGTACCCACACCAGAGGAAGTCATGGACGAAGTCCGCAAGGCAGTGAAATAGTTGATCAGTCAATGGGTTAATTAGTTAATTAGAAAATTAGGTGAACAGGGAACAAGGATTTAAATCTATCTGACCATCCGATATTCTGTGCTACAAACGATTTGACGATCCGACTATTTATCTGTTTTGCGAATTTAACAAATACAGGAGTACCAAAAATGGGAAAAACATTTCAAAAACCGGAAGCCCTGGCTGACACGATTACGCATTATTGTCCGGGTTGTACCCATGGCATTGCGCACCGGCTGGTGGCAGAGGTGATCGACGAGCTCGGGATCCGGGGGCGCACCGTTGGCATTGCCCCGGTGGGATGTGCCGTCCTGATGTATAACTATTTCACTTTTGACTTTCAGGAGGCCGCCCATGGCCGGGCTCCCGCCATGGCCACCGGAATCAAGCGTGTTCGACCGGACCTGATGGTCTTCACCTATCAAGGTGACGGTGATCTGGCCAGTATTGGAATGGGCGAAATCGTGCATGCCGCCAACCGGGGCGAAAAGTTTACCACCATATTCATAAACAATGCCGTCTACGGGATGACCGGCGGCCAGATGGCCCCCACAACCATGCCGGATCAACGCACCACGACATCGCCTTTCGGGCGCAAAACGGGCAACACCGGTATGCCGATCAGGGTGTCCGAAATGCTGGCGACCCTGGTGACGCCTGCTTATATTACCCGACAGACCCTGACCCAACCCAAATACGTCAATAGGGCCAAAAAAGCCATCAAACAGGCCTTTCAGTATCAGATGGAAAACCGTTGCTACAGCCTGGTGGAATTGATCAGCACCTGCCCCACGAACTGGGGCATGACGCCCCTGGACGCCATAAAATGGGCCGAGGAGAAAATGCTGCCCTATTTCCCGCTGGGGGTATTTAAGACACCGGATGATCAATGAATTCGGAAGGGCAAATGCGGAAGGCGGAATGAAGCGACAGGCCGAAGGCCAGAGGCGAAGGGCGTAAGGCTGATAAATCAGATTATTCATCCTTGAACCCTGAACCTTGCGCCAGTTCTAAATTAGCAAACGAGTTGGCAGTCAAAAAACAACCAGAAGTCAGCAACCAATATTCAATTTTTCTATTTGGAGGAGTCATGCAAAGTGAAGTTCAATTCGCCGGGTTCGGCGGTCAGGGGATCATGTTGATGGGGCAGATTTTAGCCCAGGCCGCCATGGCGGGGGGATTTGAAGTTGTCTGGATCCCCTCGTACGGTCCTGAGATGCGGGGCGGGACGGCGTATTGTACCGTTGTCATCAGCGATCGACTGATCGGTTCTCCGATTATTCGAAACCCCGGACATCTGGTTGCGATGAATCGGCCGTCTTTGGAAAAATTTGCGCCAACCGTGAAAAGCGGAGGCGTGATCTTTATCAACAGCTCCATCATACCTATTGATGCCGGTCGCGACGATGTAGATGTTATCAAGGTACCCATTATCGAAATCTCCAAAAATCTTGGCAATGTCAAAGTCGCCAATATCGTTGCTCTGGCGGCCTTTGTCACCCGCAGCAAGGTTGTTGATTTTGAGCTATTGCAGCAGGCCGTTAGAGATAAATTTGCCCAGAAAGAAAAGCTCATTCCGCTTAATATGCAGGCGCTTGAGGAAGGCAGAAAGGCGGCGCTTGATTGATGAAACTTTCCGTGCCTGATTACATACTGTCACTGAAACCTTATGTCGCCGGAAAACCGCTTGAAGAACTTGAGCGTGAATACGGCATTACAGATGCGGTCAAACTCGCCTCCAATGAAAACCCCCTGGGGCCATCCCCGCTGGCCATAAATGCCATCCAGCAGGCCGTCAAAGACTTGCATCGATACCCCAACGGCGGAAGCTATTACCTGAGTGAACGGATATCGAATTACTTCGGTATAAAGAAGGAAAACATCATCCTCGGCAACGGTTCGGACGATATTATTGCCATGCTCGCCCGGGTCTTGTTGCAGCGCGGGGATGAAGCCGTGTTGCCCCGGCCATCCTTCTTATTCTATGAAATAATGATCCGCAGTTCGGGTGCGATACCGGTTGAGGTGCCGTTAAAAGACTGTCTCACCGACCTGAGCAGTATGCTGGAACGCATCGGTCCCAAAACCCGGCTGATATTCCTTACCAATCCTCACAATCCCACCGGTGCCCTGATAGCCAAACCGGCTATGGACGAGTTTGTCAGGGAAATTCCGGCGGATCTCGTGTTAATCATTGATGAAGCGTATATCGAATTTGTCAGGGAGCCAAACTGCCCCAGGAGCATCGATTATTTGGACTCGGGTAAAATCGTTGTGGGATTGCGTACATTTTCAAAGGCTTACGGTCTTGCCGGACTTCGCATCGGATACGGTCTGATGCCGTCATTTTTAGCCGATATTCTCAATCGCATCCGGCAGCCGTTTAATGTGAACTCTCTGGCCCAGGCTGCGGCCATTGCGGCTCTTGATGATGAGGCCTTTTTGCAGGACACCATTGAACTGGTTTCCGATGAAATGAACTTTATTTACACGAGTCTGGATGACCGTGGAATTGAATACTTGAAATCCCAGGCCAACTTTTTGCTGATAAGGGTCGGCAAAGATGCCAACGAAGTATTTGAAAATCTTCTCAAGCAGGGCGTCATTGTACGTTCAATGACATCCTATGGCTATCCGGACTGTATCCGGGTCAATGTTGGCCTGCACGATGAGAATGTCCGCATGTTGGAGGCGCTGGATAAGGTATTATAAAATTCGAAATGGGGAATGCGGAAGGTGGAATAAAACGTCAGGTGCAAGGCTCAAGGCACTAGGCATAAGGCCGATACATCAGATCCTTCAACCCTAAACCCTTAACCGTGAACCCTGAACCATTTCTAAATTAGCAGCCAGCGCTTGGATATTGCAGACCATCCAAGCCAAGAATTCGTATGAAGAAGCTACTAATCACCATCGACGGGCCGGCGGGAGCCGGCAAAACCACCGTCAGCCGTGCGCTGGCGGACCGCCTGGGATATCGTTATATTGATACCGGTGCGCTTTACCGGGGGGTTGCACTGGCGGCCCAGGTCCGGGGGATTGATCCGAAAAATGATCATGATCTAAAAATGCTTTGCAGCGGCCTTGATCTGAACCTCGTCCAACACGCCGATGGTCTGGGACTGTGTTTAGATGGAGAAGATATTTCCGATCGTATTCGGACGCCTGAAATTACCATGCTGGCATCCGCCATATCGGCGCAGCCGGTTGTGAGAGAATTTTTACTGGATTTACAAAAGGATCTGGGTAAAGAAAAAGCCGCTGTATTCGAAGGCCGGGATATGGGCACGGTGGTTTTTCCGGAAGCCGACGTGAAATTTTTTCTGGACGCATCCCCAGGTACGAGAGCCCGACGGCGCTATGCGGAGCAAAAATCCAAAAGTTCCCAAACATTGGACGAGGTTGAACGGGATATCCAGCGGCGCGACCGCAATGACAGCACCCGGGATGTGGCGCCACTGAAACCGGCCACGGATGCAATTGTGATTGATTCCACAGAGATGAAGGTGGATGAGGTGGTAGACTATATGGTCTCCCAAATTGAGAATCAGTAACCAATCCTTATAAGACCAAGCGTCCGGAAGGATTTATCAATTTTTTATTAAATTAGTTATTGCTTTTTTCATCAAGTCTGTTAAAAATACCAGATTGTGCTAATGGCTCAGACCGCACAACAAAACTGGCAAGGGGGTATTCTTTTTTATGGTTGAAGCGCACAATAATGACGAAAACGAAAAAACGGATAAGACCGATTTGTCTGATCCAGTCGCTTTGGATGCATCGGAAACAGAGTCTAAGCCTAAAACAGACGACTTGAAAACTGATTCCGAAGCTCCAGCGGCCGAGCAGTCCACCGATTCTGCTCAGGATTCCGGCGACAGCATGGAAAACGTGATGAATCTCTACGAAGAGAGTTTTAAGCGTTTTGCCGAGGGGGAGGTTGTCACCGGCCGGATTATTTCGATCGATAAGGACCACGTGCTGGTCGATATCGGCTATAAATCCGAGGGACAGATCCGCCTGTCCGAATTCAGGGATGAGGAAGGTAACATCACCGCTGAAATGGGAGACAGTGTCGAGGTGATGGTCGAGTGGTGGGATGACGAAGAAGAGCGAGTTGTTCTATCCAAGGAAAAGGCCGCCAATATAAAAACATGGGATGCCATCAAAAAATCTTATGATGAGGATGGAACGGTTGAAGGTGTCATCTCCAGCAGGGTTAAAGGCGGTTTTTCAGTGGATATCGGTGTCCAGGCATTTTTGCCCGGTTCCCAGGCGGACCTGCGCCCCATTCGCAATCTCGATGAGCTTGTCGGCAAGACGTTTGAATTTAAGATCCTGAAATACAATCGCAAACGCAGCAATATCGTCCTGTCCCGGCGAGCGATTCTGGAAAAGGAACGCGAAGAAAAGCGATCCACCACCCTCGAATCGATTCACGAAGGCAAGGTTGTGGAGGGAATTGTTAAAAATATTACCGATTACGGCGTGTTCATCGATCTTGGCGGCGTGGATGGGCTGCTCCATATTACCGACATTTCCTGGGGACGGGTGAAACATCCATCGGAACTATTTGCGGTTGGTGACACGATAACGGTAAAAATCTTAAGTTTCGATCTGGAAAAGGAGCGCGTCTCCCTTGGCATGAAACAGCTGACGACCGATCCCTGGTCGGTTGCCGCGGAGAAATATGCAGTGGGCTCCAAGGTGACCGGGGTAGTCGTCAGTCTGACCGACTACGGCGCCTTTGTCGAATTGGAGGAAGGTATCGAGGGATTGATTCATGTATCAGAGATGTCATGGACCCGCAAGATTCGCCATCCTTCTAAAGTTGTCTCGGTGGGCGAGGAGGTCGAAGCAGTGGTGCTCGACATCAAGCCGGAAAGCCGCAGGATATCGCTGGGCATGAAGCAGGTGGTCCCCAACCCGTGGGATGTGATCGCCGAAAAATACCCGGTCGGTACCACCATTGAGGGCAAAATCAAAAACATAACCGACTTCGGTCTGTTTATCGGCATCGATGAGGGAATCGACGGTCTGGTGCACATATCTGACATATCCTGGATCAAGCGCATTAAGCATCCTTCCGAGCTTTATAAGAAAGGGGATATGGTTCAGGCTATCGTGCTGGATATCGAAAAAGAGAGCGAACGCTTTTCCCTCGGCATAAAGCAGCTGCAGGACGACCCCTGGAAAACGGTGGCCGAGCGATACCAGGTCGGTAAAGAGATAACCGGTACCGTTACCAACCTGACGGATTTCGGTGTTTTTGTAGAACTCGAGGAGGGCATCGAAGGCCTTGTGCATGTATCGGAGATCAGCAAAGAAAAAATCAAAACCCCGGTGGGCATGTTTAATGTCGGGGATGTGATCACCGCGCGGGTCATGAACATCAACAGCGATGAGCGCAGGATCGGCCTGTCCATAAAGCGCATGGAAATAGAGGACGAACAGAATTTGCTCAGCGAATACGTGAACAATATCGGTCCGGCAACCTCTTCATTTGGTGAAATCTTACGGGAGAATCTGCAGGAAAAACTAAATGAGGATTGATGTTTCCTCGCTAACAACATAGCCATTCAATTGCACTGCCCTGTACCACCTTTCCCGCTCAGCGGGATCCGGAGTTGCGGGGCAGCGTTTTTTTTACCGGCGTCTACTCGAAAATACTGACATCTCCTAGGCCTTTGCGAATGACTTCGGGAATGTCATTGATCAACAGGATGACGCTGGACGGGGAGCCCGGGACGATACTACCGTCAATTACCGCATCGACCCGGCTGCCAAAATAATCGTGAATCAGGGAGGCATCATGAAAGATGGTGCCATCCGGCATGGTGGCACTGGTGGTTATGACCGGGTTGCCCAGCTCCTTGACCAGGTTCAGGCAAATCGGGTTATCCGGAACCCGAATTCCGGCCGTTTTGCGTTGGGTCAGCATGATTTTGGGAACCAGCTTTGATCCTTCCAGAATGAAGGTATAGGGACCCGGCAAAAGCCGTTTCATGGTTTTATAGGCATAATTGGAAACTTTGGCATAAAGGCTGATATTCTTTAAGTCGGAGCAGATAAAACTGAACGGTTTGCTTTTATTGCGTTGTTTTAACTGGTAAATCCTTTCGATGGCCTTTTTGTTCATAATATCACACCCGATGCCGTAATAGGTATCGGTCGGATAGACGACGATCCCCCCCTCTTTAAGGATGTCTACGACCCTCATGATCAGCCGCTGCTGGGGATTATACTGGTTGATATTAAGAAGCATTGGATTTATCTGTTAAAAAGATTAAAAATTTCAGACAGTTTTTACCATTAACCAAAGGGTTGTTTCTTCGCCCGCACACAGGAACCGTTTTTTATTATGGGTCCCCACATAATGTCAAGATTACAATTAAAGATTGCCAAAGGCGCGGCCTTTTGCTATTCGATGCCCATCGTTATGATTACCTGTAAGACGTCAGACGCAACCCGTAACCCGAAAGAGGACGCTCATGTCAAAAATTCCACCGGAAGAAGCCTACTCATTTGACGATGTATTGCTGATTCCCAACTATTCCGATATTTTGCCAAAAGATTGCAACGTCAGCACCCACCTGACTAAAAATATAACCCTTAATATTCCGATTGTCAGCGCCGCGATGGACACCGTCACCGAGGCGGATGCCGCCATCACCATGGCCCAGGAAGGCGGCATGGGGTTTGTCCACCGCAACCTGAGCATCGAAAGCCAGGCGCGTGAGGTGGAGAAAGTCAAAAAATCCGAAAGCGGAATGATTGTTGATCCGGTAACCATCCGACCCGACCAAAAGGTGGGTGAGGTGCTTGATCTAATGGAGCACTACCGGATTTCCGGCGTACCGGTGACCAGCGGGGATCAGCTCATCGGTATCGTGACCAATCGGGATCTGCGCTTTGAGACCGACCTTAACCGGAAAATAGCAGATGTTATGACCAAGGACAATTTGGTAACCGTTTCCGAAGGCATTTCTCTCGAAGAATCCAAGAAACTGCTGCACCAGCATCGAATTGAAAAACTGCTGGTGGTTGACAAAGATGGACGTTTGACGGGATTGATCACCACCAAGGATATCGAAAAGATAAAAAAATATCCCAATGCCACCAAGGACAGCCGCGGACGACTGCGGGTGGGCGCTGCTGTGGGTGTCGGACCGGACATGCTGGAGCGTGCTGAAGCCCTGCTCAAGGCCCATGCGGATGTCATCTTGATTGATACCTCCCACGGCCATTCAGCCAATGTCATCGATTCGGTTAAAACATTGAAAGGCACCTTTGACAAAATTGAAGTGATCGCCGGCAACGTTGGCACCGCCAAGGGCGCTGAGGATCTGATCAGTGCCGGCGTGGATGGTGTCAAGATCGGCATCGGCGGCGGTTCGATCTGCACGACCCGGATCGTGGCCGGTATCGGTGTGCCCCAGATGACTGCCATTATGAACTGCCGCTCCGTATCAAGCAAGACCGGTGTGCCGCTGATTGCCGACGGTGGGATCCGGTTTTCAGGCGATATTACCAAAGCCATCGGGGCCGGCGCCCACTGTATTATGATCGGTGGACTTTTGGCCGGAACCGAGGAAAGTCCCGGCGAGGTCGTCTTCTACCAGGGCCGCAGCTACAAGATGTATCGCGGCATGGGTTCGATCGAGGCCATGAAGAAAGGCAGCAAGGATCGCTATTACCAGAGTGAACAGGCCGAAGACGACAAACTGGTACCCGAAGGAATCGTCGGACGTGTGCCCTATAGGGGAACGCTGTCGGCCAATATTTTCCAACTCGTCGGCGGCTTGAAAGCCGGAATGGGATATTGCGGGTGTCGAACCCTGGATGAACTGAGAGAAAAAGCCCGTTTCCTGAAGATCAGTGCCGCCGGTATGCGTGAAAGCCACGTGCACGACGTCATCATCACAAAAGAGGCACCCAATTATCGATTAGAATAGTTGATCCCGGTTAAATACGCTTCGCTGATCTAACGATATTTAACTGGATAAATTGAGTAGTTGATCGAGTTGATTCGGTTTGGCGGCTCAGCCTCTCTACCCGACCTATCCATTAGGGTCAACTCAATCAACTTGATCAATTCAATCAACTCAATCTTAATCATGTATATATAATCGACAAAGAATAACACTCCATGACATCTTCCAACGTCCCCGATTTTGTTCATCTTCATGTTCATACCCAATACAGCCTGCTCGACGGTGCCATCCGGATCGACAATTTGCTGCAGCGAGCCTCAGAGTTCGGCATGCACTCGGTGGCCACCACCGATCACGGCACGATGTTCGGGGCCATCGAGTTTTATGAAAAAGCGACCGCTGCCGGCATCAAACCCATTATCGGCATCGAAATCTATGTGGCGCCGCGAACCCGCTTTGATAAGACGCCCCTGGACAATAAGGACCTCTCGCATTTGATTCTGCTGGCCGAAAATCAGGAAGGTTACCGCAATCTGTGCAGGCTTGCAACGGCCGCTCAACTGGAAGGTTTTTATTACCGGCCGCGCATCGACAAACAGCTTCTCAGAGAAAACAGCCGGGGGCTGATTGGCATGACGGCCTGCCTGCACGGCGAGATCCCGCGCCGGATTCAGGCCGGCACAATGGATTTGGCTGATGCCGCCGCGCGAGAGTATCTGGAGATTTTCGGGGAAAACAACTTTTTCCTGGAAGTGCAAAACAACGGTATCGACATTCAGGACCACGTCAACCAGGCGCTGTTGGACATGAGCCAGCGGTTGTCGATTCCTCTGGTTGCCAGCAATGATTGCCATTATTTGGACCGGGAAGATGTTCGCGCCCACGACGTTTTGTTATGCATTCAGACCGGCAAAACCATCCATGATTCCAACCGCATGAAATTCAGAACGGATCAGCTCTATTTCAAACCCAAGCAAGAGATGTACGAATTTTTCAGTTCTTACCCGGATGCGATTGCCAATACAGTCGATATCGCCCGTCGCTGCAACCTGGAATTTGATTTTGAGTCCTATCATTTTCCCAAATTTGATACCGGCTCAGAACAGTCGACCGATGATCTGTTTGAAGAAAAGGTATGGAAGGGATTTGAGCGTATTTTTGAGCGCCTAAAAAAACGCGATTCGCAGATTGATGAACCCCTGTATCGCCAGCGTCTCGAGTATGAAATCAAGGTCATAAAAGAAATGGGATTTTCAGGATACTTTCTGGTTGTCTCCGATTTCATATCCCACGCCAAGGAGTCGGGCATACCGGTGGGGCCTGGCCGGGGGTCTGCTGCCGGCAGCCTTGTGGCCTACAGCCTGGGCATCACCGATCTTGATCCCATCAGTCATGGCCTGATTTTTGAGCGGTTTCTCAACCCGGCCCGCAAGAGCATGCCGGATATCGATGTGGATTTCTGTATCGACGGCCGGGAAGATGTTTACAAATACGTGGTCGACAAATACGGCGGCGGCGAATATGTAGCCCAGATCATCACCTTTGGAAAGCTCAAAACCCGGGCGGTGATCCGCGATGTGGGGCGCGCCCTGGATATTCCCCTGCACGAAGTCGACGCCATCGCCAAGATGGTGCCGGACAAATTGAATATCAGCCTCGACGCCGCACTGCAGCAGGAACCGCGGTTGGCGGAACTGGCCGAAAAAGATCCCCATGTTGGCGAACTGATCCGGATCTGTCGGGTGCTCGAGGGCCTGCCGCGACATGCCTCCACTCACGCTGCCGGCGTGGTCATTGCCGACCGGCCCCTGGTCGACTATCTTCCCCTTTACAAGGGCAAGAAAGGGGAAGTGGTGACCCAGTTCGACATGAAGGTCGTCGAAAGAATCGGTCTGGTCAAGTTTGACTTTCTGGGTCTGCGCAATTTGACAGTGATCGCCAAAACCCTGGAGCTGATCGGGCGACAGGGAAAAACCCCGCCGGATCTGGAGCAAATCGAATTGTCCGACCCGGACACATACCGGCTGCTGGCTGCCGGCGACACCACCGGCGTCTTCCAGCTGGAAAGCTCCGGTATGAAAGATCTGCTGGTGCGGTTAAAACCGGAAACGTTTGAGGATATTATCGCTCTGGTGGCCCTTTATCGTCCCGGGCCCATGGAAAGCGGTATGATTGACGATTATGTGGCCCGCAAGCACGGAAGAAAATCCGTGCAATATCTGGTTGACGAGCTCGAGCCCATATTAAAGGAGACTTACGGGGTCATCGTTTACCAGGAGCAGGTCATGAAAATTGCCGGAAGTCTGGCAAACTATTCCATGGCCGAGGCCGACGATCTGCGCAAGGCCATGGGCAAAAAAATCCCCGAAATTATGGCCGGACACCGGCAGCGTTTCATCCATGGGGCCGTGGACAATAAAATTCCCGAAAAAAGCGCCCGGAACCTGTTTGACCTGATTGAGAAATTCGGCGGGTACGGTTTCAACAAATCTCACAGCGCCGCTTATGCCCTGATTGCCTATCAAACGGCCTATCTGAAAGCCCATTATCCGGTTGAATTTATGGCGTCGTTATTGACCAGTGAAATGCACTCCACCGATGGGGTTGTCAAATTCATCGCCGAATGCCGCCATCACGATATCCCCATTTTGCCGCCGGATATAAACCAGAGTTACGTGGAGTTCACCGTGGACGGCTCCCGGATCCGCTTCGGGTTGGTGGCGGTTAAAAATGTCGGCGAAAGCGCCATCGAATCCATCATCGCCTGCCGTCAGGAACAGCCATTTGAATCGCTGTTTGATTTTTGCGAACGGGTAGATCTGAAAAAAGTAAACAAACGGGTTATCGAAAGTCTGATCAAATGCGGGGCCTTTGACGTTACCGGTGGCAAACGATCCCAGCTGATGGCCGCCATCGAAAGCGCGCTCGAATACGGCCAGCGGGTTCAAAAAGAGCGCAACGACCCTCAGATGGGTCTGTTCGGCAGCGGCGACAATCAGCCCAGTATCAATGCCCCCAGTTTGCCTGAAATCGGTGAATGGGACGAAAGACAGTTCCTGGCTTACGAGAAAGAATCCCTCGGCTTTTATTTGGCCGGTCATCCGCTGACGCGTTATGAACAGTTGCTGGACAAGTTCACCAATACCGATGCTATCTCCATCAAGGAGAAAAAAGATGGGGGCATGGTGCGCATTGGCGGACTCATCCGGGGTACCAAGACCATCAAAACCAAAAAAGGCGACCTGATGGCTTTTGTTACCATCGAGGATATGCATGGGACCGTTGAGGCAATCGTCTTTTCGCGGGTGTTTGCCCACATACGGGATCTGCTGGAAGAAGACCGACCCGTGCTGATCCAGGGCCAGCTCCAAAAGGACGAGCAGGCGGTTAAAATCCTGGTCGATGAACTGATTCCCATCGAAAAGGCCGAAGAAACCTGGTCGGCCAGCATTCATTTCAATCTGGAAATAAGTCGCACGGACCGCGATACGCTTTCCGACCTGCATGCTATTCTTGAAAGACATCCCGGTTCCTGCCCTGCATTTCTTCATTTGCGAGGCGCCGATAAAACGGACTCGATCATTGCCCTGCCGGATACGCTGAAATTAAAAGCGGGCAGCTCTCTGACCCGGGAAGTGAACAATTTCCTGGGCTATCATGCAGTGGAAACACACTGTCGTGCCGTGACGGCCCCGGCGGGCCAGAACGGATTCAACCACAACGGCAGAAACAGGAGACCACCCAATGGGGGATTTGGCAGATAAAGTTTATGCAATCTTACTGGCCGGCGGAACCGGAACGCGCCTGTGGCCCGTTTCACGGCAGCTTTATCCCAAGCAACTGGTAAAGTTTATCGGCGATGATTCGCTGGTGCAAAGCACGATAAAGCGCCTGGCTCCCGTATTGGATGCGGATAGGGTGCGCATTGTCTGCGGTGAGCAGCATTTTCACGAGACCGCCCGTCACATGCAGGACATCGGTTTGCAGCCTGACGGCAAAATTATCTGTGAGCCCAGCGGCCGTAACACCGCCCCAGCCATCTTGCTGGGTGTATTGCACATCCTGCAGGCCGAAGAGGACGCCGTTTTATGTGTATTCCCGGCCGATCATGTCATTGGTGATATTAATCGGTTTCACAAGCGGTTAAAAGCGGCCATCCGGCTGGCAGATCAAGGGCGCATTGTTACCTTCGGCATCACGCCCCACTATCCCGAAACGGGTTATGGTTATGTCGAAGGCGGGCAGGCGGTGTCCGAAGGTGCCCTGACCATCAACCGGTTTGTCGAAAAGCCGGATATGAAAACCGCCCGGAAATACATCCAGGCCGGTAATTTTTTCTGGAACAGCGGAATGTTTGCTTTTAAGGCCTCGGTCATCCTAAACGAATTCCATAAGCACCAGGCTGATCTGCTAGATCAGATGAAGGCGATGACGGATGGTGCCAAGACCATTGCCCGCAAGGATTATGATCAACTGCCGAATATATCCATTGACTACGCCATTATGGAGAAAACCGATCGGGGAGTGGTTTTGCCCTCTGATTTCGGATGGAGCGACATCGGCTCATGGAAGTCCCTATATGATTTTTTGCCCAAAGATGACCAATCAAATGTAATTGACGGCGATGTTATCACCCATAACACCCAGGGCTGTTTTATCATGGGGCGCGACCGATTAATCGCCACCAATCATCTCGAAAACATGGTCGTCGTCGAAACGCCGGATTCCATATTCGTTTCCGATATCGATCACAGCCGGGATGTTAAATCCATTGTTGCGCGCCTGAAAGAAAAGGGCCGCCAGGAGTACCATCAGCATCGTACCATTCATTTTCCCTGGGGAAGCCGGACCCTGCTCGAGCAAAAAGGGGGCTACGCCGTTTACAGACTGCTGGTCTACCCCCAATCAACCCTGCAGGCCGAGATGGATACCGCCGCGTCCATGCATCTGATCGTGGTAAAAGGCTCGGCTTCGGTGGGTTTCGGCGGCCAAACCCAAAATTTATGCCAGGGCAGGGCGCTGACCGTATCAAAACCCGGGCCAGCGGACATCGCAAACAAATCTGAAGAACCCATTGGCCTGATTCAAGTGATGCTGGATGCGCACGGAGCATAGGGCATGGCGTCCGGCGTTAGGCGCGGTTATACGGAATTTTACGAGATCTCAACGCGATGCTTTTTGCGCAACGCGCTTTGCACGTATATCCTGCTACCCCCAACAGTATACCTTGCGTAAGGGAGATTTTCATGCCGCAGATATTTGGCTCGGCCGAACTTCTGGCAGACGTCCACAAACGGGATTTATGTATCGGTTGTGGTGCCTGTGTGGATCTTTGCCCCTATTTCAAAAATCACAAGGGCAAAACATCGCAGCTGTTTGGGTGCACCCTTGAACAGGGGCGCTGTTATGCCTATTGTCCCAAAGCTGAAGTCGATCTGGACGAACTTGCCCGGAGGATGTGGCGGTCCGACTATGACGGCAGCCCGCTGGGCCCCTACCGGAAAGTACTGGCGTGCCGGGCTGGAAAACGGATGCCCCGGGGGGACTTTCAGTCCGGCGGCACGGTTACTTCCCTGATAACCTTTGCGTTCAAGAAAGGATTGATAGATGCCGCTGCGCTGACCGACCGGGAAGGCCTGACACCGGTTGCCCGCCTGGCCACGAATTGGGAGCAGGCTGCCGGCTGCGCCTCATCCAAGTTTATGGCCTCGCCAACCCTGGCGGCGTTAAACATGGGTGTGCGGGAAGGATATCGCCGTATGGGCGTTGTGGGTACACCCTGCCAGATGACGGCTGTGGCCCAGATGCAGGGCAACCCGCTGCAAAAGGAGGCGTATGACGTTCCGATTGCCCTGAAGGTGGGGTTGTTCTGCAACTGGTCGGTTGACACCCGGCAGTTAATGGGCTTGCTGGACCAACGGCTGGATGGGTCCGAAATTCGGCGAATGGATATACCGCCGCCGCCGGCCAACGTCATGACGCTGGAAACCGACAAGGGACCGGTGACGGTTTCGCTGTCTGATATCAAACCCCTGATTCCCCGCACCTGTTTTGTTTGCCTGGACATGACGGCAGAATTCGCCGATCTTGCGGCCGGCATGTTCGAAGGCCGCACAGGCTGGAATACGCTGATCGTGCGTTCGGAGGCAGGGGAAGAGATTGTCGAGCAGGCCCGTAACGAGGGTTTCATTGAAACCGAGGACTTCCCCGCAGAAAATCTAAGGCACCTGTCAAAAGCAGCGGCGGACAAGAAAGAGCGCTCGCTGCGAATATTACTGCGCAGGGGACTGGTCAATAACCAGGGCGATGAACGAGCGGCGGTCCGGATACCGACGGAAGTGGTGGATCGGATTCTTGGTGCTTCACGAGAGTGAGGCCGTAAAAAAGCGAATGTCGGATATCGAATTATGAATATCGAATGTCGAAGGACCGTATTCTGTCTTCTTAAAAAAGATAGAGCGCAGCGATTCAAGCCTTCGTTATTCTGCGGTTCGATATTCGATATTCTGCGGTTTATATTTTGTGGTTCCGCGGTGCGCAGGTCAACCTAAGGGAGTAAATATGTCAGCAATACTAAAAGGCAAGGAAGGAACCCGGCATCTTCTTATGGGCAACGAAGCCATCGCCCGCGGGGCGCTGGAGGCCGGGGTGGCGGTGGCTGCCGGTTACCCGGGCACACCGTCGTCGGAGATTATCGAAACCCTGGCCGGTGTTTCCTCGCAGCAGAATCTGTACGTCGAGTGGTCGGTCAATGAGAAGGTGGCCATGGAAGTTGCGGCGGCAGGTTCTTTCGCCGGGCTGCGCTCCATGTGCGTCATGAAACAAAACGGCGTCAATGTAGGATCCGATTTCCTGCTGCATTTGGCGATTACCGGAACCCGCGGTGGGATGGTACTGGTGCCCTGCGATGATCCGGGCGCGCTCTCCAGTGCCAATGAAGGCGAGTCGCGGCACTTTGCCCGGATGCTTGAAATACCGCTGCTGGAACCTGGCGATTTCCAGGAAGCCAAAGACATGATCAAGTGGGCCTTTGAGCTCTCGGAGCAAATCCAAAATGTGGTCATGGTTCGCAGCGTTACGCGCCTGTCCCATGCCAGCGGCAATGTCGTCTTTGGCAAACTGCCGGAGATTGAGAAAAATGCTTTCTTCGCCCATGAAGGCCCGATACTGGATCCGATCCAGGGGCCGATGTCCAGCCTGCCGGTTGTCTATAAACACGGCCAGCAGCAGAAAAAACTCAAGCAGGCGGTTGCTGAATTTGAAGAATCCGGATTTAATGCCTACAGCGGCCCCCCGGTCCCTGAGTTACTGTTGATTACCGGCAGCGCCTGTTTTCTTTACAGCAAAGAGGCTATCAGCCTGCTGGGCGTCGAAGATCGGGTCGGGTTGCTGAAGCTGGGAACCACCTGGCCGCTGCCGCCCAAACTGATGGAAAAATATCTTGGCATCAGCGACAGGATTTTGGTGGTCGAAGAGGTCATACCGTTTCTGGAAGAAAACATAAAGATTGTCGCGGCCGAACTTGGACCGAAAATCGGTCCCCATACTTTTTTCGGCAAACGGGAAGGATACCTGCCCCAGGCCGGAGAGATGAATTCGGACCTTGTGATCGCAGCCCTGTCCAAAATTCTAGACCTGACCTATGAGGCCGTGCCGCAAGCGTATTCAGCAAGGGCCCGGGAATTGTCCGGTGCCGGCGTCCCGGGACGCGATCTGACCTTTTGCGCCGGTTGTCCCCACCGGGCCTCATTCTGGACCATTCACAATAGCCTTCAGATGGACGGCCGTCAGGGATTTGTATGCGGGGATATCGGCTGTTATTCCATGGCAATTCTGCCCACGGGCTTTAACACCCTGAAAACCCTGCACGCCATGGGATCCGGCATCGGCCTGGCCAGCGGATTCGGTAAGCTGGCTCAGTTCGGCATGGAGCAGCCGGTAGTGGCCGTTGTCGGAGACTCGACATTTTTTCATGCCGCGCTGCCGGCTGTGATCAACGCCATTCACCACCAGGCCGACATTACCATCGTCGTGCTCGATAATAGCGGCACCGCCATGACCGGTTTTCAATCTCATCCGGGTCTCCCGGTGGATGCGGCCGGCAATGCAGCGCCGGCCATCGATGTGGTCAACCTGTGCGAGGCTATGGGGGCCACGGTAAGGGTCAGTGACCCCTTTGACCCGGAAAAAACCCAGCGGACGCTTTTTGAACTTTTCGAATTTCAGGGGCTGAAGGTGTTGGTATTAAAACAGATCTGTGCCCTGAGCCCTGAAAAAAAGGCCAAGAAAATGTTTGAGGTGTCCGTGGATGAAAATGTCTGCCTCGGACAGACGTGCGGCTGCAACCAGTTGTGCACCCGTATTTTTAAATGTCCCGGTCTGAACTGGGATAACGAAAAAGGTGTTTCCAGTATCGATGAGGTCATTTGTGTCGGCTGCGGGATGTGTGCCTCCATCTGTCCTTCAGGCGCCATCCGCAAAAAGGAGGTGGCTTAGACCATGCAGCAAGAGACGTTACCCCTCGATCCCTATAATGTGATCATCACCGGTGTCGGCGGCCAGGGCAATGTCATGGCTTCCCGGATTTTAGGAAATATGCTCTCCCGCAAGGGTTTGAGTGTGACGATTGGGGAAACATTCGGGGCTTCCCAGCGCGGTGGGTCGGTCATGAGCCATTTGCGGATATCAACGGGGTCCACCTGGTCGCCGCAAATCCCCAGGGGGCAATGCCATCTGGTTATCTCGCTGGAGCCAACCGAAGCCATGCGGGTGTTGGCAACCTATGGCAACCCCCATGTCAACGTTCTTTGCAACATGCGACCCATTCACGCCATCGGCGTGATTTCCGGTGACCAGCAATATCCCGATCTGGATGCGATATCGACCTGGATTACAGAATTATCCGAAGCCTGCTGGTTTCTGGAGGCCACCACAAAGGCCCTTGAACTGGGCAACCCGATTTTTGGAAACATCATGATGATCGGTGCCGCCGCCGCAATCGGCGTGCTGCCGTTTGACCGGGAAGATTTTGAAGCTGTTATTTCCGAAAGCCTGCCGGCCGAAAAACGATCCTTAAATCTCAGGGCCTTTGATATGGGTATCCGAATGGTACAAAGCGCCGGCTGATTGAAAAGGCCTTCTTTTTCACTTGTCTATCAATATGTCGCGTACAACGTCCGGATTTTGGGGATCGTGGGAAAGGGTGTTGAAGGCGATCAGAAAGTTGATTTCCCCGCCGGTATTTTTAATGGCATGGGAAACCTGCGGCGGGATGATGAAACGGTGCGTCTGATTGACCGGCACTTCAACGTCGTAGATTTCATCGCCTTCCTTAAATTTCAAAATGGCGGGCCCGATTACGACAATCGTTTCGGTGCCGTTTAAATGGTAGTGGTTGCCGCGAATAACACCGGGCTTGCTGACGACCACATGGCAATTGTGCTGAGCAGGCACGGATTCACCGCCAATCGGTTCGAAAACAACGCCTCGTTTGTCTGAGTACGTGTCCAGTTGATCTATTTTAACTTTCATCTCAAATAAGCTCTAGAATTAGTTTTCAGTCGGTTGATTTTATTCCGGTTTTTCTTCCCCATTCAAAAACTTCTGTCCTCTGTCCTCTGACATCTGCTCTTGGTATGCCAGCTGCGCCTCTTCCCTCAAAGCCTCTTCCTCACCCGTGTACCTGGGGGAGAAATGAAAGACCGAAAACTGCTTTACCCGGGCCCTGGCGGCCAGCATACCGGCCTGTCCGGCGGTGAGGTGTTTTTTTTCAACGGCAAGTTCCTGGTGCGCATCGCGAAACACGGCTTCGATATAAAGATGATCGGACGCTTGCACCAGATCGACAATCCGCTCGACATTGGATGGGGTATAGGCCACATCGCTGATGTAGGCGATTTTCTGACCCGGTGTCATCAGGGCTATTTTTGCGGCCAGTTCCCCCAAACGGAATTGTTGGACCTTCCGGCCGGATCCATGCTGCAGTTCAAATATCGACTCCGGGTCAGAACGGTCATATAACGCCTGTTTGAAGTCCGCCAGCCATGGGCCGGGTTCAAGCCCCACTTTTTTTAAGCCCTCTTTTAAAATGTTAACGTGAAATTGTTCTTTAATGGCCAAGCCCAGACAGGGGATGCCGTGATCGAGAATGGCGGTGCTAATCGTAAACCCAGCCTCCTGATAAAGGGTTCCGCCAAAGGGTTGCTCGACGACTGCGCCGTCCGGTCTGAATTTATCGCTGCAGCGGAAGCGCCGGCAAATGAGGGATTGTGAATCGACCTCTGTTATCTGCAGGTTCAGTGGATAATTATATTTTTCAACCAGATTCCAGGTGTAGCCGGCCAGCTTGCCTTCAACGTTTTGGATAAAACCCGCGGGGCCGAAAAGCGCCAATGTTTTTTCACGTCCCAGAGCCGTTCGCAGGAGACGATCAAAACCGATGAAATGGTCCATGTGGGTATGGGTTACAAACGCATGACTGATTTTGAGCAGATCTCTGGAAGCCAGGCAGCTGATGTCGCCGAGGTCAAAAATCAGCGCGCGGTTTTGAAAATAAAATGGAATAAAGAGCCCGGGATCGTCGAAGGGACCGTTGATTAACCGGGGATTAAAGCTGGGGCGCATTATAGCGGCAGGAATTTTTTTACTTGCTGGTTGATGGTAAAATATAATTCCTCATCGGAACCGTATATGTCCACCACATCCTTGTGGTCGATCAGCTTTTCGATAACATAGGCGGTCACATACAGACTCACGATTTGCGGCTGGGGGACGATATTACGGATCGGTGCGATCTGATAGTCAATATCAAAATCGTCCATGCGCGTCATCCGGTCCAAACACCCCTTTATCTGCTCCTCAAGGGAATTTTGATTGGTTGTCTCAACCAGTTTTTTTTCAATCAGCTTGGAGGAAATGGCATTGGCGAGGGGCTCCGAGCAATCGCGGACCCTGCTGATAGCCAGACGGCGCATGTGCTCTTTGGTTGATTCTATTTTCGATAAGATGCTTGATTCGCGAGAACTGGGTCTGAATACCTTGGCCATGGCAGACTACCTTCCAATAAGGTTAAACTGTTGCGAGCATAATAATGTTTAGAAATCAGGATTGCAAGCAAAAATGTATTAAAGGGTTCAAAGGTTCAATGTTCAACGTTCAGGGTTGTCTGTAGTTCCGCATCCTCACGAATGTGAAGCTTTACTTGAGGATATTCATGCTTACCGGCTATGCCAGCATTACCCAATTAGAGCCGGAGCGGGTCGGGAACTCTAACCCTGAACACAGCAACCAGAACCCTGAACGCTGAAACCAGAGCCTTTAAACCTGTTATTGCAAATCTTCTATCACAATTTGAGCGGTCTTTTTGCCGTTCCAAAGATTCCACTGCAATCTGAACACCATCTGCTCAAAATGAAATTTTTGGGCATCCGCGTCTGGGACATTGAAATGAATGGCGGGGATGGTGGCGGTTCGGTATCCCGATGATTGGCTTAACATCATGCGCCGATGGTTGCGGCCGACGATTTTAGCGTTAACAACTTTCACCTTACGGGCCAGAAAGAGCGGTTCGGGGTTACCGGTGCCAAAAGGCATCAATGATTCCAACTCATCGACAAGATCATCTGAAATTGCAGCCAAATCCAATTCACCGTCAATTTGCAAAACCGGCACCAAGGTCTCCGGGGCGGTTGTTCGCTGGATCTCCAGTTCAAAAGCATGTTGGAAGTCGGCTATATTCTCTTCGCGGATTTGAAGCCCGGCTGCCAGGGCGTGCCCTCCGAAACCTTCCAGGTAAGCCTCGCAGGCGGCCAGGGCATCATACAGGTTGAGCCCCTCCGCACTCCTGGCCGAGCCTTTGCCAACCCCATCCTGCAGGGAGATTAGAACCACCGGACGATGATAGTCGCGCATCATGCGGGATGCCACAATCCCCAAAACCCCGACATGCCATCCCGGCCGATATAAAACCAGCGATCGTTGGCGGAGCAACGACGGGTTGCTGTCGATAAAGCGCTGAATATCTGCCAGGATTCCCTTTTCCAGGTCCTGCCGTTTACGATTGAGCAAATTCAGCGTGTGAGCGGTTTTTGCGGCTGCCCGGGTATCCCGGGCGATCAGAAGTTCAACCGCTCGCGCCGCGTGGTCCATCCGGCCGGCGGCATTTAACCGGGGTGCCAGCCTGAAGGCCACATCATCGGCACTCAGGGCCTGGTTGCGAATGGCGCTGGCATCCAGCAACGCCGTCAGGCCGGGGCGATGACCGGCCTTGATCAACTCGAGGCCGGCTCTGCTCAGGATCCGGTTTTCGTCGATGAGCGGCACCATATCGGCAATTGTACCGAGCGCCACCAGGTCACAATATTCTTTCAGATTGGGTTCCGGACGCTCATCCCATAACCCCGTCTCCCGCAGGCGGGTCCGCAGGCAGATTAACAGAAAAAATGCCACCCCGACACCGGCCAGGTCGTGCAAACCCGCTTGGCAGTCATGCCGTTTGGGATTTATTACCGCCAGCGCCGACGGGATATCTTCGGAGATGTTATGGTGATCCGTAATAATCACATCGATGCCGAATCTGTTGGCCGCTTCCACCGCCTGGTGGCTTCCGGAACCGCAGTCAGCGGTGATGATGAGGTCGAATTGATGGGGACGGGCATGCTGGACGATATGCCCGGGTTGGATGCTGTAACCCTCGGTGATCCGGTGAGGAATATAATAGGATACGTCTGCTCCGACATCACGCAAAAAATTCAGCAGAATGACGACAGAGGTCACCCCGTCGACATCGTAGTCGCCAAAAATCAGTATTTTTTCGCCCCCGATGATGGCCTTCAAAATGCGGTTGACGGCCGGCTCCATATCCTGCAGGGTAAAAGGCGAGCGTAAATCATGTAAGGAGGTCCTTAAAAATTTTTCGGCATCCCGCCGTGTCGAAATATTGCGATTGATCAGCACGGCGGCGGTGATGGGGTGATAGCCGGATGCCGCTCTCAGGGTCTCGACCATATCCGGGTTCGGCTGGTGCATTTGCCAGTGTGCTTTCATAAATGGGCCATATACCCTAGTTTGTTGTTGCAGACAAGCACATATGATTTCCAATCTGGCCCGACGATTATTTGGCGTCTGCGGATCGGATCAAAATGTTGATTGATTGGTTGAGTGGTTGATTGAGTTGGAACTCTCTGAAATTATCTGGTTAGCTCAACTATCTTCATAAACCGAGACGTGGGGAAGTTTTCATTCAAATCTTTTTGGCGAGCGGCATGACGGGTTGTTTGTTGAATCCGCGTCTGCCGTGGCGGATTAAATAAGAGAGCTTAGCGATCCCTTAATCAACTCAATCAACCGAATCAACTTACTTGCTTTTTTATTGAAAAAGGCCATGATATGATTATACTATCTAAACGGCTTGCAATTTTTGCCTCTAGCTCATGAAGGAATTTGTGCTTATTTCTTGCCATGTCATCCTCTCTTGGGTCTGTCGAAACCATCAAGCGGTATTATCGCGTTGACCGCCGTGAAATCGCCTTTTTAAGGTTCATTTTGGAGGCCTATGATGGTATTGCAGTCCTGGAGACACTGGATTCGAAGTCCGGTATCGTCGTTTTTCATATCGCGCCCGGCTGTGAACCGGATGTGGACGCAATCCTGCAGGATCTAAAAAATGATTTCATGCTGGAATCGATTCCTGCAAAAAATAACCGGATGTACGGTAAATTGCGCAGTACATTGCAGGAAAGGCTTTAATGGTAAATAAATATCTGTATTTAAACACCATCGGCTGTCAAATGAATGTGTATGATTCCGAGCAGATTGCCTTACGACTGGCTGCCCTGGGGTACCAGCAGACCGCGTCTCTCGAGAAGGCGGATCTGGTGATTGTGAACACCTGTACCATTCGTGCCAAAGCCGAGCAAAAAGCCTTCAGCTTCCTGGGTCGCCTGGCCAGGCTGAAAAAAAAGAAGCCGGGGCTTATTGCCGCCGTTGGCGGCTGTGTCGCCCAGCAGGAAGGCGACAAAATATTCAAGCGGATTCCGTATCTGGACCTTGTATTCGGAACCCAGGCCATTGATCGGCTGCCGCATTTAATTCAAACGATAGAGAAAAAGCGCTGCCGGATTGTCGATATCCAGCAGACGGACAAACCCGATTTCCAGGAAGCCCAAGACCATATCTTTCCCACCGGCCAGGTGTCACGGTTTGTTACCATCATGCGGGGATGCGACAATTTCTGCGCCTATTGCGTGGTGCCTTACGTCAGGGGCAGGGAAACCAGCCGACATCCTGATGTGATTCTCAACGAAATCAATCAGCTTGCAGAAGCCGGCGTCAAAGAAGTCACCCTGCTCGGACAAAATGTGAATAGTTATGGTAAAAAAGAGGGCCTGGGCTCCTTTACGGAATTGCTCTGGCAGATCGCTCAAATCGAACCGCTTTTGAGGCTGCGGTTTACGACTTCCCACCCCAAAGATTTTGATGGGGAATTGATAAACGCCTTCAGAACCAATGAAAAACTATGTAAACATATACATTTGCCGGTTCAATCGGGATCCAATCGCGTTCTGGAACGCATGAATCGTAAATACACAAAAGAGCTGTATCTTGACAAAGTCGCCAAACTCAGAGATACTTGTCCTGAGATTGCGATCACTTCCGATTTTATTGTCGGGTTTCCGGGAGAGTCAGAGGCTGACTTTGAAGAAACCCTGGATTTGATCCGGACCATAGAATTTGACGGTCTTTTTGCCTTCAAGTACTCGGATCGCCCCAACGCGCCGGCGGCGAAATTCGACGCGAAGGTATCGGATCGGCAAATGAAAAAACGGCTGCAGATTCTCCTGGATCTGCAAGAGACCTGTACGAAAAAGAAAAATCAGGCCCTGGTGGGATCCTGTTTGTCGATTCTGGTCGAGGGTTTCAGCAAGAGACAGATATCGGGCGACCTGAACCAACCGTACCAGGCTGTCCAGTGGACCGGGCGCACATCTACAAACAAAATTGTAAATTTCTACCGGCACGGTGATTCCGATAATTGTGAAGAGATAGCCCCGGGGCAATTGGTAGACGTGAAAATTGAAAAGGCCTACTCCCATTCCTTATGGGGTAAACCGGTTGAACGCAAGGGAGCAACCGGCGGGTTGAAAGGAGAAAAGATTTATGCTGCATAAAGTTAGCATAGCGGGTCTGACGATGGATCCGGCATCCAATACCCCCATCATCATCTTAAAATCAGATGATGATGAACAAGCGGTTCCCATCTGGATCGGATTGCTGGAAGCGACCTCCATTGCGTCAGCCCTTCAAAACATAAAATATGATCGTCCCATGACCCATGATCTTTTAAAAAATTTCGCTGATACCCTGGAAATTTCAATTGTCAAGGTCGAGGTCTGTGACTTAAAAGATAACACCTTTTACGCTCGCATCTATTTCGTTTCCAAGGATCAGAGTTTCGACATCGATGCCCGTCCAAGCGATGCCATCGCACTGGCCCTGCGGTTCAAAGCACCGATCTATGTCGAGGATTCGGTCATGCAAAAATCGAAATTAAGTGATGCGGATGCCGAAGTGGCCGATACCAGCGAGGACGGCAAAAAGTGGGCCGATTACCTGGCAAATCTGTCCCCGGATGATTTCGGGAAATATAAGGTCTAACCGCTGAACCATTCCCCATCAGGATTGCCGATTGGGGCGGTTAGGTCAAACGAGTGAATGGCGCCTGACGGATGTCAGGCGCTTTTTTTATGCGCCCTCTCAGGCGTTTTGATTTTTTTTAAGACATTATTCAAAATCCTTAAAATAGGAAGGTTTTAATAGATTTCTAAAGAAAACCCGATTGTTCATAACTTGTTAATAACCTCTGATCCATTTAAAATCTTTAAGAATATTTCTACGTTGGTCAAACTCTTAATTTAAGAACTTTTAGATCCATATTTGTAATTTTCGAAATGAACTCAGGAAGATAAATTTTGTTGATAACTTTTTCCCTTTGAATCGAAAATCTCTGATAACTCGGTTTGACACCCCGGCATGGTTTTCTATAAAACCCCCTGAGCATTCTTGCTCGTCGTGAATGTTCACAACCTCCCAATTTAACATACCGTCTTCCGGCTAGGGGGCACCCTTTGGTCGGAGAGCCGAAACAGAGCGTCGCCAATCTCGTCGAAACGGATGGGTATACTGTATATAGTGGCTCGGCTACTTAACATATACAATATATAGTTGACATTGCCGGAACAATGGGATAGGATAGATGAGTATAAACCTACTGAATAGACCTGCTTGATTGGGAGAAACGCCATGTCCACAGTCCTGGTTATTGACGATGAAAAGGGTATTTTACAGATCATATATCAGGCGCTGACCAAATTCGGTCACCAGGTAGAAACCGCCGCCGACGGCCAGGAAGGCATCCGTAAATTCGATCACGGCAGTTTCGATATCGTGATCACCGACATTCGCATGCCCGGCATTGACGGCAACGGCGTGGTCAACCATATCCGCAAATCTGAAAAGCAATCCGTTCCTGTAATAGCGATATCCGGAACCCCGTGGCAGATGGAGAACAATGCGTTTGATATGGTTCTGGCCAAACCGTTTGCGCTAAATAAACTGGTTGAATCCATCGGATCGCTGGTACCGGTCCCTCCCCGGGCAGCGGTGGGAGCCTGAGAGCGTGCATCCATCAGACTGCCAGCCGGCTCCAGCGGTGATAGCGGCAAATATTCCAAATTAACCTAAGATGTTAAACACAAAAGCGCCAAGCTTACCCAGCCTGGCGCTTTTCTCATCGGCCATCCTGACCATTCCTCGAATCTTTCACGCCGGACGATGGCCTTATTCCATAAAACAGCCGTTTTCATAGATGGTGATGGTCCGGCCGGATTTTAAATGTGCGCTAACGCGTTTTTTCTCTGTATTCACCAGATCCCAGTGAAGGGCCGATTCATTAAATCCAAGATCACGTTTGCGGGCCGCTGTTAATTTTTGTCTGTTCCCGGCATAGGTGTTGGCATAAGAAGAACCTAACGCGATATGGCAGTTGCCGTTTTTGCCGCCAAAGTTTTCATCATACAGGGTGTTGGCCATAAAACGATCAATCCGGGAAAATCGTTTGTCCGTCAACGAGAATTCCCCCAGCTGGGCCGCCCCTTTATCGATTTTCAGCTGCTTTTGGACAAAACGCGCGCCCTTATCCGCTGTGACGCCAGTTGCCCGGCCGTTTTTGAATTCCAGGCGAACGCCCTCGACACGGTTGCCGCTTCGATAAGAAGGCTGATCCGCGTAGTATGTCCCTCTGACACCCCGCCAGTCCGGTGAAAGAAAAATTTCAAAACTGGGAATGTTACGCCCGGATATTCCGATCCACTGTCGCTTTTGCCCGGGTGTCACGTGGAGGTCGATGTTTTTGGACTCGACATGGTAGTAGGCAACTTCCAAAGCGTTTAACCATTTTTTAATGGCTTGCGCATTTTCATGAACGCGCCTCCATTCCGCCACCGGGGCGGTTTTGTTCAAAAAGCAGGCTTTGATGACTTGCCGGGTATAGTCTTCCGTCGAAAGGCCGGCCTGGGCGGCCAGCTCGGCCGTGGGAAACACGCACAACGTCCAGCTGAGCGTGCCGTTAGATTCCCGCCGATTGAGGATATCACGCAAAGATTTCTGCGCCACGGCGGTTTTACCGATTTTATCGGGATCGACATCCTGCAGGTGGGTGATGGATTCCGGTGCATACAAAAAAATGCTTCCATTCAGCTGTGACATCAGTTCTCTTTCTCCGGGAGGTAAAAAGACCAGCTGACGATTGTTGGAGAGCTGGTAAAATTGCCTCTCCATCCGGGTGGTCGGGCTCATGCGCTGGACGGGGTGATAACCTGCAGCGAGCAACCGGCCATATAAGATCTCAGCCAGCTGGATGGCCGGTCGATGATAGCGAATCAGAATGATATCTTCTTTTTTAAAGGGTGACGACCGGGCGGTGGACAGCCCCCACCACAATACATCTGCATAGCGTTCAAGTTGTTTGCTGGTGAACATCCTTTATATTCCCTTCACTTTCCGGTTATTTGTCTGCGGATAATATTCAAGTGGGTCGTGCTAATGGCCTATCTAATGGCTGTTCAGTTGATTAAGTTGAAAACTCAGTCTAATCAGATTCGCGGTGAACTTAATCAATTAATTAACTCAATCAACTAATCAACCTGCTTAACCAGAGATGCCAACTAGAAAACAACCGTGACAGGTTGCAAGCGGCAAGCATTAACCTTCTCGGTTGTCCTTCAGAAACAGCCTGTGGTACTCGGCCTGGGTTAAATGGATTTTCAAGAGGCGGTTGATCAGATCGAACAGCTCCCCAAGCTCCCCGTCTGTCATTCTCCGGGTCATCATCGCCATGAACGCGTCATCTGAAAATTTCTGTAAATAATACCTGACGGTGTTCTCGTCGGTTTCCCGATCGAATCCATACCCGACCAGCCCCTCGTAGGTTTCAACAAAATTATGTGTATGCAATGGCATGCGGTTCCTTCCGAACTGGTTTTAGTACCATTTCTAAAGTTATCCATCTTTAATGCCGAAACTATATTACTGATAAAAAAAAATAAAGGAGAATCATTCATGAAACCTCTTTTGTTTGTGTTGTCGCAACTCACCCTGGTGACCCTTGTATATGCCTTTGCATACCGCGCCGGATACCGCAGCGCGCAATCCAAGGCGATGTCGGTGGTCAGAAAATTTGCCGATCCGGTCGCATGTCTGTTCGACCAGCTGACTGAATCCATGGATGAGGCCAAAGAAAATGCACATCCAACATCCAACATCGAACCTTCAACTTCGATTGACAAAGATGGCGAACTTTAAATACCCCGAACCCTCTTATCAGCCGTTCTGGTGTTTGCGCCTGATATCGCTCTCCTAATTATATTCACTCAATCTCTGGCGGGCAAAACCGTGATATTGGCATTTACCCCGATCCCGTCCCCTCAGCCGGCGGCATGGTTTCAAAGACAATAACCCTGCCTTATCATTTCTCTTCTCAATCGACCTTCGATGTTGGACGTTCGATGTTCAGTTTTGTTCTGCACAACGAACCCAACCAAGCCTTATGGCGCAAAGACGCTGACGGAATGTGTTTTCAGGAAGGTATCTAATTCGGCAGGGCAGATCGGTTGTCCAGCACACTGCGGATGGTGGTGGCCAGCTCGTCCTTGACAACCGGTTTCATGACAAACTTGTCGATTCCCATGGCCAATGCTTTTTCCTCTGTAATGGCCTCATTAAATCCGGTGCACAAGATGACCGGGATCTGGGGCTTGATTTCCATCATCCGCTGTGCCAGTTGATCTCCGGTCATTTTCGGCATGGTCATATCCGTAATGACCAGATCAAACCGATCGGGCTGGGTGGCAAATTCCTCCAGGGCTTCTTCGCTGTCGGTTTTGGATGTTACCTTATATCCGAGACGCTCCAAAATCTGCTGTTCGATATCAATGATCTGCTGCTCATCATCAATCAGCAGGATGCGTTCCTGGCCGTTGATTTCTTTCGAGGGTTCATCCGTCTGGATTTCCTCTTCAATTTCGTCGATAATGGGCAAATAAACCTTAAACGAGGATCCCTTGCCCGACTGACTGGATACGGTTATATCCCCACCGTGATTTTTGACGATGCCATGAATCACCGATAGTCCCAGCCCCGTACCTTTCCCCTGTTCCTTGGTGGTGTAATAGGGCTCAAAGATACGCTCCATAACCTGCGGTTCCATGCCGTGGCCGGTGTCCTTTACCACCAGCTCGATATGTTTGCCGTCTTTCATGCCCACCATTTTAAGGGATTGCTCGTAGCTGATGTTTATCTCCTTCAGGCTCACCCCCAGCTTTCCGCCGGTCTCCTGCATGGCGTGATAGGCATTGGTGCACAGATTCATGATGATTTGGTGGACTTGAGTGGGATCACCCTTGATGGGTCCGCAGGCTTCGTCTATTTCGCATTCGATTTCGATGGACGACGGAATTGTTGCCCGCAGCAGCTTCAAGGCCTCTTTGATAAGGTGTTGCACCTTCAGCGGTTTGCGCTCCTGACAGTTTTGACGGCTAAAGGTAAGGATCTGCTGGACCAGTTCCTTGGCGCGCTTGGTGGCCTTGAGAATTTCTTCCAGATTTTGCCGGGCCTGGCTGTCTTTGGGGATATCGTCCATGGTCAGCTCTGTGTAGCCGACGATCGGGAAGAGAATGTTGTTAAAATCGTGGGCGATACCGCCCGCCAGCGTGCCGATGGCCTGTAATTTCATTACCTGCTGAAGCTGTTTTTCAGAGTCGGCCAGGGCCCTGGTCCTTTCTTCGACCATTCTTTCCAGATTGCTGTTCTGGTTGCGCAACAATTGATAAAACTCCAGGCTTTCCAGAGCATTGGCGGTATTGAGCATAATGATCGACAGCACCGTCATGGATTTGTCGGGGAGAATATTCTTTTGATCCGGCAGGACACCCACAAACATGCCCCGGATGCGCGAATAGGTGGCGATGACGTGCAGCATCAGCTGCTTGGAATGATCGTGGGATGAAATCGTCACCCCCCGTCTTTCACGAATGGCCCATGCAAAGAAGCCCTTGTCGATCAGGTAGCTGACCTGATCTTCAATGAATTGGATCTTTTCAGAGGGCTCACAGACGGATAAGACAAAGTCGGATTTTTCCTGATCGACGAGATAAAAGGCATTGGCTTCAAATGGGATCAAATATTGGATCCGTTTTTCGGCTTCTCGCAGGATGTTTTCCGGTTTGTATCCCTTGTTGATATTCTTTTGAAAATCCCCCAGGGACAGGGCCATCTCCAGCGCATTTTGAATCAGCCGCCTGTTTTCTTCGAGATACTCAATGCGCGCCAGAAGGCTTTCCGGGTTCATATTTAATTTCTTGTTCATCGTTGTGTTATAATTGCAGTATTGATTCCAATGAGTAAAACTGATGCATTGCCTGCCCGATGACATTATCAAAATTGCTCAGCGGCAATTCCAGACTTTCCCACGCTTTTGTGTCAAGGGGGGGCACAAACTTTTCTCCGCTGCTTCCAATGCCCAGACTGTTGACGATAATGTCGGCCAGGTGAACGATGGTCGCCGGAATGGTCTGCTGGGCCTCTGACGGCTTGTGGTGGTACAAAACGTTGTTTTCAAGTATCAGGGGCAGCTTCCATTGCTCCATTAGCTCCTTGCCCACCAGGGCATGGTCGGCGCCCAAATAGTCCTGTTCTTCCTGGTACAATAGGTTATGGTTTTTTCGTGCGTGACTCAAAATGTTGAGCGATTCCTCGGTAAAATATAAATACAGTATCAAGCGGCCCAGGTCATGCAGCAGACCGGATACGAATAACTGCTCCGTGTGGCCGAAATTCTTTTGAGCAGCCAGTATTCTGGATAGGATACCGCATGCCAAACTATGCTTGAGAAATGAATACATATCGATCATTTCTTTGGGGATGTTCTTAAAAATCGAGAGAATGCTGATGCCCAGGGCCAGTCCGGAAATCTCCCGGGTACCGATCAAGGTCACCGCGTGGGACACTTTATCGATTTTGGATGGAAACCCGTAAAATGAAGAGTTCACAATCTTCAACAGCAGGGCTGTAAGACTCGGGCTTCGATTCACCACCTGGGCGATGTGATCGGCCGATGACATGGGATTGGCGATCACCTCATTTAACTCGAACACGACAGACGGAATCTCCGGCAGGACAATTTTTCGTTTACCCAGCCTTTCTCTGAAATCCGGCAGGTGATTTCCGGCTTCGGTTTCAGGCGCCTCGATATTTACCTGGATTTCCGTATCTATCAGATTATTTTCGCATCTGAATCGAACCGCTAAATCAAATATTTTTTTGACAAGCGGATGCTCCAGATCGGTGTGCCGGAAGGTGTTTTTAGCGGTCTGGGTTACCTGTTCAAATACCTCCGGATTAAGTTCCGGATCCAGTTTATCGCCGCTGCGGGCCGGGCCTTCGATGGTGACCTCGGAAACCCCCCAGATCTTAAAAATCCGGATATGATTCTGGCCAATTTCACTGCCCTTGGCCAGCAGCAGGCGGCCGTTGATATCGCGTACCTCCGCGGCTAAAATTTTTCCGGGTTTTAATTTGTCTGTCTGTACGGCAACCATAATGATGTTTTTAATTTAGCTGGATTTGCCGGCCGATGAATCTGCAAGCCATTTTTTAAATATTATCGACCCGGGTGATCAAAAACTTAAGGAAAAATGAATTCTTACGGAGAATTATCGGTGTGGATGTCGGTGGTGTAAGGACCTGCAGGGATGCGGCTATTGACGACCGTTCAAGGCGGATGACCGCTATGGCCTATTTGTTTTTACCCGTTCAACCATATTGCTGACCGCCGCCATGTATGGCTGCAGGCCGCGCATGAAAATATCATTATGGTTGGCCCCGGGGATTTTCAAAAAGGCTTTATCCGCCGCCGGACAGGCCGCATACAGGGCCTCGCCGTCTGAAAATGGAATGATATGGTCAAATTCGGCGTGAATGATCAGGGTAGGTTTATGATACATCTTAATTTTATCGATATTGCCAAAGCCCTTTTCCTCTTTGAATCCAAGGGCGTCCAGATCGATTCCCAGCAGTTGCAGCAGGGGGCCGGCGTAGGCGAATCCGCTCTCGACGATCAGTCCGCCGGTTGAATCCTGGCAGGCAGCAGCCAATTCAAGCACGGAGGCGCTGCCGAGGGATCGGCCCATCAGGATGATGGGACCTGGAAAATGGTTCTGTTTGAGCCATTTTCGCACAAATTCAAAGATCACATGGCAGTCCCGCATCATGGCGGTGACGGTGGGCTGGCCCGTTGAGCGGCCGTAGCCGCGATAATCCACGGCGATAAAATTGACACCCATCTGATGATACAGGGGGCCCAACTCGTCATAGTCCGCTACGATCTCACCATTGCCGTGGAAAAAAAGGATATTGGCACCGGATTGTTCGGCCATGTGAAAGCGGGCACCAATCTCAACGTCTTCTTCCACCGGAATCAGGATATCTCTTTTAGCCGGCGTCGAGTCGGCCGAATCGGCAGCCTGGATTGGGGAAAGGGGCAGTTCCGGACGCGGATGAAACAGAAACTGGAGAACATCCGGCCGGTCCAGAAGTGAATAGTCGGGTTTCGCAATAGCGGTCATGTTCTAATAAATCCTTCGAACGGGCAATACCCGGCAGCCGTTTTGCTCGGTCAAATCAACGGTGAAAAAGTTGCCGAGGTAAAAATTAAATGCCAGCGGTATGCCCAGGGCGGTGTCGGAGGCCCACACCAGGATGCAGGTGATCCTGATTTCAGGTACCATTTTTACCCTGTGGCCACAGGTCGTGTCATAACCGTCATAGTCTGGGGATTCGAGGTAGAGGCTTTCCAATTCGGTGATCGTCGGCAGGCGCCAATCATCGTATCGGGTCCCGATTTGATCGGCAAAACCGGTTTTTATCCAGGCGGGCGCCTTTTCCCAGAAAATATCGGCCTGATTATCCGTTTGGGCCCACATTAGATTCAGTTGGGTGTCGGTCACGGTGCCATCGCCGTTGTCGATGAAACGTTCCTGGGCCTCAGCTTCAAGCGAACCGCCTACCAGCAAAAAAAGCATGCATACGGATAGATATGTCTGGATTTTGGACATTTTCTCGCCCGCATCAAAAATAAGCTTGGTGTTGTCAAATGAAGTTTATTTGCTAATGATTACGGATATATCGAGAATTCTCCCGGCATACTACCGAAAGATAGACCCCTATCCAGGGAAGGCAGATCCTACCGGCTGAAACATTTCAACCCGTCGGCGATATTCAGCGTCGGATTCTTTTCACTATACGCGAAACGCCGGGCCGGTGCAAGTCAAACCAGCGCGGCGCGGTCCACAGGGGCTGGCGGTTTAATTGTCAGATTTTTTAAATAAATTCATTATCTTGCTGCCAAGTCCGTCTTTTTTTTTGGTTCCGGTTTCACTTTGGGTTGTTTGCTCGCCGGACGTCGCTTTACCCTTGGCAGCCTGTTCTTTGGCCTTATTCACCGCTTCAACGCAGGGGTTTTCACCGCCAAGTGATCCCGAAACCAAAAGACTGGGAATGCCGCCCGGCAAGAACAGCACCCGGCCGACGATCGAAGCGGTGCGCAGCGCACTGATGCCAATAGATGGCTTGGCAAGGGTGCCGCTCAACTTAAACGGTTTGGTAACATTACTCAGACTGACGCTAATTTTGCCGGTCCCTTCGGCGCCGACGCCCCCCTTGGGCTTGGTCTCAATGCCAAAATCCAGTGCTTCGGTTTTAAGGTTGAGGGTACCGCTGCTGATCAGGGTTTTTTGGGGGTCGTCGATAATGATGGCATCGCCCGTTGCCATACCGTTTGTGATATTGAAATCACACACGGCACAGTTAATTTGGGCGCGGTCCGTCTGCTTTGCATTGGGGTTCACTATCTGCAGGAGGCTGCTGCTCAGGTCGGCTCCCAATAGATTTAAATACCGGATAGGCAGTTCGCCCTTGCCCATGCTGGCGATGAAATGACCATTGAGACCGGCCATCAAGGCCGCCACCGAATTTCCCTGTCCCGCCAGGTCGATGTCCAGCTCCAGTTCGCCCTCGATGTCATCGGAAATGCCCATTTTCTTGAGCATTTCCCCCAGGTTTATATCTTGAGCGCTTATCTTTGTCTTTAACCCGGCTCCGTTTGCCTGGGTGACGAGGTCTATTGTTCCGGAGAACTTTCCGCCGCCGATATCCCCTGTGAATGGTTTGACGACGAGATGGCCGTTTTGAAGGTTTATTTCAGCCTTATGGTTGTCGATAGCGGAGATCAGACCAATAATTTGATCAACATGAATGCTTATGTTGACATCTATTTTTTGCAGGGCACTCAGGTCAAAGGGCTGGTTCGGAAAGACCCTGTCCTTTCGAGCGCCTGCTCCGGGGGCTTGCTTTTGATCCCCCCCGGAGGCTTTTTCCTCCGCCAATATTGAACGCAGGTTTAATTTTTTAGAAGTCAGGTTGGCCTCAAT
>JAFDCJ010000434.1 GCA_019312835.1 Deltaproteobacteria bacterium | reverse complement strand
GACCGCGGCTTTCGCTATCTGCATTCACCGATTCTGACCGGTTCGGATTGTGAAGGTGCCGGAGAGCTGTTTCGGGTGACCACCCTGGACATGAACCATCCCCCCCAAAAAGAAGGCAAAGCGGATTACCAGCAAGATTTTTTCGGCAAAGAAGCCAATCTGACAGTTTCAGGACAATTGTCAGCCGAGATGTTTGCCCTGGCCCTGGGAGATGTCTACACCTTCGGACCCACCTTCCGGGCGGAAAATTCAAACACCCGACGCCATGCCGCCGAGTTCTGGATGGTGGAACCGGAGATGGCCTTCTGTGACCTTGACGGCAACATGGACCTGGGCGAAGAGCTCATTCGCGAACTGACCACCTATGCCATGGACGCGTGTGCCGAAGATCTGGAGCTGTTTGCCAAATGGGTCGATAAAACCCTGATGGCCACGCTGGAAAACATCGCTCAATCCGACTACATCCGTCTGCCGTACCGCGAGGCGGTGGATATCCTGAATCGGTCCGGCAAAAAATTTGAGTATCCGGTCGGTTTTGGCAATGATCTGCAGACCGAACATGAACGCTTCCTGACCGAAGAACAATTTAAAAAGCCCGTGATTGTCTATGACTACCCCAAATCCATCAAGCCTTTTTATATGCGGGTCAATGAGGATGAGGAAACTGTGGGCGCTATGGATGTTCTGGTGCCGCGTATCGGCGAAATCATCGGTGGCAGTCAACGTGAGGAACGTTTGGAGGTGCTGGAAGCGCGCATTGACGAAATGAAAATGGACAAAGCCCCCCTGTGGTGGTATCTGGATGCCCGCCGCTACGGCAGCGTACCCCACAGCGGATTCGGCCTGGGCTTTGAGCGTTTTTTAATGATGATCACCGGCATCAGCAACATCCGGGACGTAATTCCTTTCCCGAGAACGCCCAGCAGCATCGAATTTTAACCTGAAACGATTTTTGAAATCGTTTCATATAAAAAAGGCGGTTGTAACTCTCAACCGCCTTATCGGTTTCAAATTTCAAGCATTCATCTCAAAAATAGGATTTTGGTTCAAGATCGCGACGGGGCCGAGTTTTAAACCGCAGGCATACTATTGTATGTCGAGGATTTGAAACGAGGCACCAACAAAGATATTGGGCCAAAAGACATTTTTGAGATGGATTCAAGATCCATTTACGGCATTAGGATCGACGCAATGATCTGCTCTGCTGTTTCTTTATATTTAGGGTAGTAATATTCGCGGGTGCCCGAATAACAAATCAGGAAAAGCTTGTCGTCTTTGATGACCCCCACGACAAACCCCTCATATTCGAGGCCCTCTTCGGAGAGAAAGGATAGTTCGAATCGGAAGCCGGGATGGCTGCCGAACTTAAACGGCCTCAAATGGGACGTCTGCACACCGGTTCCGATCATATTGGGTCCGACCAGAGTTTTCCGATAGGGCGCCATCATGCTGTCGACAATAAACTCCTGCACCTCGCTTGCGGTCATATTTTTATTGAACTTGGGCAGTTTTGCTTTGCGCGTTGACTTTCCGTAAAAGGGAAACAGGTTTTGTCCGTCGCCGACGCCATTAAAAAAATGAACGGCCGCAAGGGCGGGGCCGTCAATGGTCCAGATTTCGATCTTGCTCTGAACCGAGCGATTCCAGGCGGTCTGCGGTTCAATACTGTAGCCGCCGCCCATGTCTCTTTTGGCCGGCTCGACCAGTGTGTAATGCGCACAGGCGCTCAGTAAAAAAACGATTGCCAGCAGGATAATCCCTCTGTTTTTGATCATTTTGTTGAAGCTCCTCTAAATAGGATTTTATCATTTCATAATCGGGCGCATCGGGATTCACCACCAGATAATTATTAAACGAATCTTTGGCATCCTCAAATTTACGGGCCTTCCAGAACAGCAGTCCGAGGGAGCGCAGGGCGGCGGGCGGGTATTTTTCATGGCTTAAGGCCTTTTGGTAACTGGCTATGGCCTTTTCCACGTCTCCTTCTTGTGCCCGCATCCGATACAATTCACCTTGATAATAATGCAACTCGCCGGGACGGTCTCCGGTGTTGAACAGGTGTTTCAGCACCACCTGGCTGGCGGCAAAATCACGTTTGCGCAGCTCATTTTTTAACCATTTTGCCCGAAATGGGCCGGTGGCATCCAGATACTCCCTTTGATAAGACTCGCCATACCGGCCCTGGGATTCCAGATGGTCGGCCATTTTTCGCAAGGTGTTAACCCGTTCGCTCGAGGTCGGATGGGAAGCAAAGAGGATAAACTGATCGGGTTGATCGGCGGCGTCACGTTCTTCTATTAACGCTTGCCAGATGTTGGCGGCCTCATGGAAATCATAACCCGCGTCAGCCATGAACTCAAAGCCGAAATCATCAGCCTCGCGCTCCATGTCCCGTGAGTAGGCAAAAATACCGGCCATCGCAACCAGATAGGCGATATCGCCGGCAAACCCCACGCCGGCTCCGGCTGCCACAATTTGCAAAAAAATAAGCGCACTGGAAGTATTGCGAATCGTACGCCATTGTTTGAGGGAATGGCGCCGCTGATAATGGCCCATCTCATGTCCGAGCACGTAGGCCAGCTGGGCTTCATTCTGGGCCCGCAGCATCAGGCCGGTCCAGACCTGCATAAAGCCGTTGGGAGCCATAGAAGCGTTGAAATGAGGTGTTTGTACGATCACATACCGAATGTCGTTGCAGTAATCCGGCTGGAGTTTGCAGAGGATTTTTTTGACATAAGCATTGAGGTCCGGGTCGTGCTCAATGCGGCCGGAGGTTTTTAAATTGGCCTCGATATCATCCATCGCCATCCACAGGCCGGCTTCATCGGATTCCAGGGCGGGTTTTTCACCCGGTTTAATGTCCTGTACCTGGGTGGTGGCGCAGGACAGGCAGATCAGCCACAGCGCCAGAATCCAGAGGTATGCGGGCTTAGATTTCATAGAGGGATCCCGAATAAAAGTTGAAAAACCGCTTCGTAGGCGGGCTCGGGTGTCCGCAGATCCCCGGTTTGTCTGAACAATCGGCCAAACCACAGAACATCTCCGGTTTGCAG
>JAFDCJ010000433.1 GCA_019312835.1 Deltaproteobacteria bacterium | reverse complement strand
GTACTTCGGTTTTTGTACCCGAAGGTCGAAAAAACAGCTGACCACTTTTTTATACTCCCAAGTGTATTCCCAAGTTCTCTATACATTATCAAGTTATTTAGAATTATGTCAAGTGATATAAATTAATAATTGTATTTAGTTTTATTTTAGCAGTTTATACAGGATTAAGGTGTGTTTTCAGAAGGTTAAAATCCATAGGAAAAATGGTATTTGAATGGTCTCATAACCCGAAGGTCGCTGGTTCAAATCCGGCCCCCGCTACCAATAAAATAAGGGGTTTAGAAGAGGCGCACTTCTAAACCCTTTTTTTTATGATCTTCTCCGACTCAGGTTAAGAAATGCATTGAGTTTAACCGCAAAATAATCTAATAATCTAGTAGGGCTGACAAATAAGAAACACGGAGCAATTCAATCGGCAGGGATTGGATGGATAAGCCAATAGAAAAACGTCATCACGAGCGGGTTAACCGGGATACCATGATAACCCTCGAGTCATTGCAGATCGGTGTTAATGAAGACACGCACATGGTCAACTGCAGTGATAACGGTTTATATTTTGAGTCCGATCAATTTTTACAACCCGGCGACGAAATTTTTATTGAGGTAGAAAACTATCTCGATGACCAAACCGATCCCTATTTATGCCATCACGCTAAAATAGTGTGGGGCCAGAGGCTACCAAACGCCGCCTATGCTTTTGGGTATGGCGCCGAATATGTACGTTTTGCCAACGAGCAGAATTCATCCGAAGCTGATTCGGATCAGATTGGAGATTTAAGGAGACATCCGCGACATTGCATTGCGAAAAGAATATCTTTCCGGCTCAAGAATAAACTTTACAACGGAATCATTCGTGATATCAGCCGCAATGGATGTTTCATCGAAAACCGTGCATTTCTCAATGTTGGACAAATTTTATATGTGGCAATACCCGGCACCAAATTTGTTGGAAATAATATACTGCGGGTTGAAGTTGTTCGTCTAAGCCCGCTTGGCGTCGGCGTCATATTCAAAAGCAACACCAAACAGAAGCCGGCGAAATAACCTGCTTGCTGGTGACCAGTATATCCGGGGAAACCGGCAGAGAACCCAGGGGGATGTATCGACCAGGTTGACGGACGCCCCCATCCATTCAAGATTTTCCCCATTTTCTCTTTTACTTCAGAAACCGATCATCACCAACATCCATGACACTGCGCCATTTGACCTTCAAAGGGCGATATAATATACTAGATACAATTGTTCGACTGGCGCTGCGCTAGTTGAAGTGCCCCTAACCCTTTACGGAACGCATGCTTATGGCCGACCCAAAATCTCCGATATATTCGCGCAATAAAGACAGACGCTCGGTCTTTAACCGGCGATGGATTAAAACAGATTACCAGGGCGAGGAACGCCGCAGTGGCAAAGATCGACGCGAAGAGCCCCCGCTCAAAGAATCGCCGAACGAGGATCTGCCGGTACCGGAAAACACCGAATTTCAAAAGCGAGCCGGTCTGGGAAGGCTGCTGGTCACCAACACCATTCAACTTGAGGCCCTCACACGGATACTGCTTGAAAAAGGTATTGTCAGCGAAAAGGAGTTAATGCAGATGATGAACAAGGTACAAGTTGAGTATCAGGGCAAAGGAGATAAATGATGAATGCGCAAGCCCGGGCCATGCTGTTGGCGAGTTTTGTCGGCGATGCGCTCTCACTGGGGGTACACTGGATATATAACACCAATGTCATCGATAAAAAATGGGGTCGGGTAGAAAACTATCTAAAGCCTGAAAGGCCGACCTATCACCCGACCAAAGACCTCGGAGACTTCACCCATTACGGGGATCAGACCCTGGTGCTGCTCGAATCGGTTGCTGAGAATTCAGGCTATAGCCTCAACCATTTTGCCACCAGCTGGCAGGATTTCTTTAAAAATTATGACGGCTATTTTGACGGTGCCACCAAAGATACCCTTGACAATCTGGCTGCCGGCAGAGAACTCATTGCAGCCGGTTCCGGATCTGATGATCTGGCGGGGGCTGCCAGGATTGCGCCGCTGGTTTACTGCTATCGCAACGACGAGGGCAAACTGATACAAAGCGTTCGATCACAAGCGGCTTTCACCCACAACAACCCGGAAGTCATCGACAGCGCTGAAATATTTGCCAGGGCAGCATTACAGGTCTTAGACGGACAGACGCCGGTAACCGCCATCAAACAGGTTGTGGATGACGGCTTTTCCCGGGAACCCTATACCGCATGGGTGCAAGAGGGCCTGCAAAGTGCGACTGTGGAAACCCGCCAGGCCATGCTGGATTTCGGTCAGATGTGTGAAGTCGAATCGGCTTTTCCCTGTGTCATCCATCTGGTCGCCAAATATGAAAAGAACTTGAGCCAGGCTTTGATCGAAAACGCCATGGCGGGCGGTGATTCCGCTGGCCGGGGATTGATCGCCGGCATGGTCCTGGGCGCCCACCTGGGGCTGGAAGCCATTCCCCCGAGATGGCTGACGGAACTCAAGGCCCATGACCGTATCGTCGAATTGATGAACACCATGGGAGAATGAATGCAAATCACGACCACACCGCTGGACGGGATGCTGATCGTCACACCCCGGGTATTCGAGGATGAGCGGGGCTATTTTCTGGAAACCCACCATCATCGGCGCTTTCAATCCGCCAAGATTGACAGCGTCTTCGTACAGGACAATCTCTCGTTTTCAACCAAAAGCGTGCTGCGGGGTTTGCATTTTCAGAAAACCAAACCCCAGGCCAAGCTGATCCAGGCCATCTCCGGTGGTATTTTCGATGTGGGGGTCGATCTGAGGCCGGACTCCCCCACGTTTGGTAAATGGTTCGGGGTGGTATTATCAGAAGAAAACAAGCGTCAGCTCTTTGTACCGGAGGGATTCGCCCATGGGTATTGTGTCCTTAGCCGGTATGCCCATGTGGCCTACAAATGCTCCGATTACTACGACCCTGAAGACGAAGGCGGCTTGCTGTGGTCGGACCCGGACATCGGCATTGACTGGCCCGTGAAAGATCCCATCCTTTCTGCCAAAGATCGCCAATTTGGATATTTAAAGGATCTGGAACTGTAATGTGAAGCTGTTAATCACCGGTACCAACGGACGGTTGGACCATGCACCGACCGCCCAGGCTCAATTAAAGGCCTATCGCCTTCAGGCGCCGACGATTTGAAAGATAACGGGAAAATTCCCTTAACCCGCTAAAAATCTTATAAAAAATTATCCTTCCAAATTAGAATTTCTTGATTTTTTTCCCAATTCATTTTAACATAGAAGAAGCATTAGCGCGAAATCCTTCCAAAAAAAAATTACATGGAATCAATTCCCGAAAAAAATACGCCCGTGCTCGTGGTCGATGACGACGAAGGGCTCCTATTGAGTATAAAAGCCACCCTGGTCAGTTCCGGGTTGCCTGAACCGGCCCTTATCTCCGATAGCCGCCATGTCCTCGATCACGTTCGCGAACATTCATTTCGCTTGATCTTGCTGGATCTGATGATGCCGCACTTAAACGGTCTGGAAGTCCTTAAAGGCATTAAGGCAAACTTTCCCGACATCGAATGCGTGATTGTCAGCGCCAGCGACGAAGTTGCCACTGCAGTTCAGGCGATGACGCTGGGAGCCTCCGATTATCTGGTCAAACCGCTAAACAGTGAAAAACTCATCGCCCTGGTTCATCGCACCCTCGAAAAATACAGCCTGCAGGATGAACTGGCACGTTTCGGGAAAAAAAAGGTATTCTCAGAACTGCGACATCCCCAGGCATTTTCAGACATGGTGGCTGAAGACGAGTCCATGGCGTTGGTTTTCCATCAGGTAGAAGCGGTGGCCGGCACGGACTACAGTGTGGTGATCAATGGCGAATCCGGTACCGGCAAAGAAATGCTGGCCCGGGTCATACACCGGTTGAGCAACCGGTCAGCGGCACCTTTTTATGCCGTCAACATGGCATCGGTGAGCAAGACGATCTTCGAAGATGAATTTTTCGGTCATGCCAAAGGAGCCTATACCGATGCTTCCAGCGAAAGAAGAGGTTTTTTTGAGGCGGCCCACGGGGGCACGCTTTTTCTGGATGAAATCACCGAACTTGACCCTTCCCTGCAAGCCAAGCTGCTGAGAGTCATCGAGGAAAGGGAATTTTACCGGCTTGGCAGTACCGAAATTAGAAATGTGGATGTGCGCATTATCGCCGCCACCAACCGTGATATCAATGAGGAGATCATTAAAGGCAACTTCCGGGCGGATCTGTTTTACCGCATCAACATGTATAACATTAAAATTCCCCCCTTAAGGGAAAGAAGAAATGATATCATACCGCTGGCATCCCATTTTTTAAATGTGCATGCCAAGGCCAATAAAAAGAGAATCCAGGGGTTAAGCCCCGAACTGGCGGAAAGACTTCTACAGGCACCCTTTCCCGGCAATGTCCGTGAGCTTGAGAACATGATCGCGGCAGCGGTTTTGCTGGAAGATGACCAGACGCTGAACGTATCGTCAGCCCGCAACCTGCTGCCCTACACGGGTCCGGAGCGTCGTAAAAACGTTGAACTGCTCACCCTGGATGAACTCGAAAAGCGCCACATCAAACGGGTGCTGGAGGTTACCGGCGGTAATCGACCCAAGGCCGCCAAGATACTGGGCGTAAATGTCACAACCGTCTATCGTAAAATAGAAAAATATAACATTGCCGACAAAAATTGAATGGAGGCAAGCCTATGTCAGATGGTTTAGATGTCATTGTCCTCGATGATGATCCGGGTATCTGTGAAATTGTCACGGAATTAATTGAAAGCTTTTATACCTGGGGAAAAGTGTATTCATTTTCCGACCCGGACCAGGCGATCGCCTTCTGCCTGGAGCGGGATATCGGCGTTGCAATCTTTGTGGTGGATGTATTTCTCGGCGGGTTGAGCGGGTTCTATTTTCTGGATGCCGTCGAGGATAGGTTTCCGACGGCCCATGAAGATGCCATTATTATAAGCGGGAACGCCAGTGACGATGTGGTGAATATGTGTCTGGCTTCCAATGTAAACTATCTGCTGGAAAAACCTGTCAAACCCTACGCCCTGCAACTCGCTGTCAGGGCCATTACCGCCAAGTATTTGGATTTTGCTAAAAAACTTATGCAAGATGCCGGTTTTGCTGAAAACGTGGCACGACTGTAGATTGGTTGGGTCTTAACCGATGTTAAAGCCGCAGCATGAAGGCTGATTTGGCGTTGCGATACACCCTTTGATTTCTGACAACATGCTATCGGAGAAACTCCCCAAGGACCTGTAATGAAATGGAAAATATTGAGCTAATCCAAGGTGATGCCGTTTTGCAGCTCTTCAAAGACTTGCAGCAGAACAAAACGCCGTTGCGCGTCAAACTGACCAACGGTGACTACGAGCACCTATCCCATCTAAAGCAAATTCGCAAACGCTTGCGAACCCACTATTTCCTGATCGAATACAATGAAGATTTTCAAGCGGCTGCAGGGAAACTTGAAGAATTGCACCTCAAAATAGAATTTACCGGCGAAGACGGCATCCTTTACGCGTTTCACACCCGCGACAGCGATGTGTCGCGGGAATTGATCTGGCTAAAATTTCCGGAAAGCGTCCATCGTTATCAACGGCGCAGCCTTTTCCGACTCGAAGCGCCCCATGGAACCAGACTATACTTTGAGGTCAACGGAATTCGTTACAAACTATTGGTAATCAACGTGAGCCTGGGCGGCACTTTAGGCGTGCTGGTAAGCCTAACACAGCGAATGGAGCAGGAGCTGAAATTTAGGAAGCCCCATAGTCTTGAAAATGTGGAACTGGTGTTTCCACCCAAGGATGACAATGATGATGGTTCCAGGGTGTGCATCAAGCGGTGTCAGATTATTCGGCAAGAACGCAACCTGCAAACCAAGAAATATGAGTGCGCCATGGAGTTTAAAGAAATCGTCGAAACGGAGCAAAAGAAGTTGACCGAGCTGTTTTACCAGTGGCAAAGGGACTATTTAAGGAAAAGAAGGCTGTTTAAATCTTAGTATTACCCCCTGCCGAATTGCGATTTACACCTCATGCCCCCAAAAGGCTGTTATGTAATTTAAAAAACGAATATCGACAATGAATGTCGAATGACGAAGGCCGGAATCGCTCCGCTCAGTCTTTTTTGGGAGTTAAAGTGATTGTTCAAACCGGTCGTTAGCCCCTCTGGGCCTCGATGGGGGCACTCTCACTATTCAGAATACCTTCCTTCGATATTCGTCATTCAAGATTCGACATTCGAAATTCTTTTTTGATTAAACTACCACTTCCTGCCCTTCTCTGGCAAAAAAAGTGATCTGCCCTTTGGCCGCTTTCGCGTTGCCAAAAATTTGGGTCAACTCATCAAGCTGCGTATCCGTCCGCTGCGGGTCGTGGTGACACAGGGCCAGGCGCTTGACATTGGCGCGTCCGGCCGCTGCAATCACATATTCAATGGGAGAGTGTCCCCAGCCCCTCTTACCGTTATCATATTCTGCCTGGGTATATTGACCATCGTGTATCAGCAGATCTGCATCTTTGAAAAAGGCTTCCATACGGCAATTCTCATAGCGAGCCGCCCGGTCACCTTCCGCGGCCAGAAACGCATCATAGGACGGATCGGCAGGATCCGAACAAAATACGTTATAGAAGGGTTCGGTGTCATAAGCTGTGCAAATAATTTTACCACCATACTCAATACGATAGCCGAGCGCCAGCAACGGGTGGTTTAAATATTTGGTAACGAGAGTTACGCCCTGGCCAAGCTCGTACGTTCCCGCTTTGAGGTCAATGTATTCGATTTTCGCACCCAATTCATGCTGACGAACCGGAAAATACCGGTAAGATAGCTGGCCGCCGATGACATCCTCCAGGGGGTCCTCCTCACATGTCACCGGACCATAGATTTTCAACCGGGTGTCGGGATGATGAATTGGTGCAAAAAAAGGCAGGCCGAGAATGTGGTCCAAATGGGTGTGGGTTAAAAATATCTCGGTGCTGAAATGTCCTGCGGTGCCCGGGTTGGCGCCCAGCTCCCGGATGCCGGATCCGGCGTCAATAATGATCCGGCGCTTTTGATCCTCCAGCCGCACCTCCAGACAGAGCGTGTTTCCGCCGTATTTAACGGTATGTGGCCCCGGGCTGGGTATGGACCCCCTGACACCCCAGAATTTAACCTTCATGGCAATCGTCCCAGATCCCATGTGCGATCCCTAATTGCGGATGCCAACAATATACCGGCATTCGTCGCCAAACATGTTAAGTATTGAATTGCGCGATCAGTCATTTTTGAACAATTTCAAGAAATATTTTCGCTTTTTCGATTTCCACAGATACGGTTTCGGGCAAATCACTCAATTGGCCATCATCAACACCAACTTTGGCCGTCAGCTCTTCACGCAAAGCGCTGTTGGCAATACAATCCCCGGCGGTGCCAATTTGCATATCGATCACGATTTGGTTGGCCAGTGAGACCGTTGATACCATATCCAGGCTGTTCGCGGTGCAATTATCCGGGTGATGATGGCATGCCAGCGTTTCGACCATCGACTCGCCCAGCTGCCATTTGCGGGCAATCATTGCGCCCACTTTACAATGATCGATACCGAGCAGTCGGTCTTCGCTGAGGAAAAAAGGCTCGTTCTGCCCCACAGCTGATTGGCAGACTTGATAGTATTCTTTCGTAAATTGCTTATTCAGCGGTAGCTTGCCTAAATCGTGCAGCAGTCCGGCCACAAAATATTCTTCCTGCACGCCCGGTAAAAGGCCCTTGATTGCCGCCAATGACTTGGCAACCACACCGACGCCCAGACAGTGAAGCCAGAAATCGTCCGTGGTAAAAGCCTGAAAAGATCCGCTGCCTTTCATATTTTTCAGGATTGCATAACTCAGGGATAGGTTTTTAACCGTATTAACACCCAGCATAATGATAGCCCGGGTAAGCGAGGTAATGGATCGGCCCAGTGCAAAATAGGCCGAGTTAATCAGCTTCAACACCCGCCCGGTAAGAACGGGATCCAGCGAAATCACCCTTTGCAGATCATTGGCGGAGGCCTGGGGTTCATTGCAGGTTTCTAAAACCTTGACAACGGTCGTCGAAAGGCTCGGCATCCTGGAGATGGCGGCCTGAATTTTTTTTATACGTTGCTCCTGCTGGGCGTAAACATGGTTCATTGCTAGAACATAAACTGGCTAATACCGATTCAAGCCGGCAGGTAGTCCCCCCGGTAAAATTTGGTCACCTCCAGTGAGGCGGTCACCATGGTGCGATCAAGAATATTCCTGAGATCATCATTTTCGGGTAATGAATCCGCCAATACCGCCAAATTATCATTTTCCCGGGCTATTTCACCAATAATGGGATCTAGCTGCTTTAAATTCATTTGGGGGTCGGCCAGCTTGTGACGATATCGATCGAGCAAATCTATCATATTTTCAATTCGATCAACGGCAGACTCGGGCGCCGGTGCCCCCGGGGTTGTCAGTCGAATACTGGCAAGCGGATTGGCAAAGGTTGTTTGACGGGGCTTGGTATCCGGTCTCTGTGTACCGGCGATAGTTTCCTTTAAGATCCTGCCGAACCCATCTTCGCCATCCGGTCCAGCTTTGGTGGTTTTGCCCGGAAACAGGCTCTTTACGATTTGGTCATGGCTGTCAATTTTCATAGCTCCAGCTTCCTAAAGTTAGGCCCTAGCTGAGCGCAAAACGCCCGCATAGGTGCTTATCCGCCCCAGGCGGAAGGGTTGATAGAATCCGATGACGGATGGAACCTAAAGAATCTTACTGCAAGATGCATGCAAATTTTTACTTTTTTTTCCTTAAAATCCATTTTATAAAGATTTCAGGGTATTATTCAGGACGGCAGCGGCACTTCGGTGGAGGGCTTTATAACGGCCGGAAAAGAATACCGGTTGCAACAGCCTCACGGGAAACTTTTGCCGCCTTTAGACCCGATCTTTTTCGGAGAACACGCAATTTTTTCCGTTATGCTTGGCGGCGTACAGGGCTTTGTCAGCCCTTTGGGTAACCGAGACCGCGGTATCGCCTTTCTGCAGGCTGCTGACACCAATACTGACCGTCACCGACAAGGTCGGATTGCCCGCCACATCATCGAGATAGTAATGGGTTGAGGCTATCGACTTGCAAATGTGCTGCGCCCTTTTGATGCCGTTGCGCAGCGAGGCACCCGGCAGAACAATGACGAACTCCTCGCCGCCGTAGCGGGCAAAGAAGTCCTCGCCCCGGATCGATTTCCGGCACTTATTGATCATCGCCAGGATAACCCGGTCACCCGTCGGGTGTCCATAGACATCATTGACTTTTTTAAAATCGTCGATATCCAGCATCAACAGGGCGAAGGGCGTCTTGGTCACGGTATTTTTTTCAACAAGGTCGTCGATGTGGCGATCGAACGCTTTGCGGTTATAAATGCCGGTCATGCCATCGGTGAGAGATTCCGTGCGGACTTTTTCCAATTCAACGCTGAGGTTGTCGACCTGTTTCGCCAGAACTTCCAGTTGGGTGCTATCCTGAAACTGCTTTTCTTTGACGGTTTCCCGAATCTGCTCAATTTCTTCGATGAGTACTTTCTTCAGCTTTTTAATATCGTCCAGGCGAGTTATTTCTTCAATCTTTTGACTCTGTTTTAAAATTTTCTGGTTGTATTCCTGGTTGGCGGTATCATGGGTGACCATGGCTTTGGTTAGGATATCAATGATATCTTTAAATTCGTTTTCTCGGTCAAGAAGATATTTTTTTTGCAGACGGATAAAGGCATCAATTCTTTTTTTACCCTTTTCAAACCGTGACTGAATCTTTTTAAGTTTGCTTTCGGTCGCAAACAGTTCAGACAGGCCGCCGATGTCCTCCTTGAAGCCGTCACTGTTGATTTCTTTAAGATCAAGCGCAAATTCCTTCGTAAACTGCATCAGCGCCCGAATGGACAGCAAAAAAAATTCTGTTCTCCGGTTGCTGTCGCGCAATTCTAACGCTAAAGCTTCGGCATCGGTCTGATGGTTGTCTTTGTTTTTGAACTTTATCAACATGCCATCACCTGCATAGGCACCCCGGAAAGCAGCGACATCTCGCTTCTGCTGATAACCTGATCAATTTCTGTCATAAACCGTCTCCTATGGGTATGTCTAAATGGCCGGATTCCCGATCACCAGAAAGGTCCGGGCGGGTTCCTTTAAAGGATAAATCCAGACATGTATTTTTCTGCTTCCCTGGGCCCTGTCGTTAACATAAATCTTGCATTGGTCGGTAACCACAGGCTCCCCGATGGCCATCCGTCTGACTTTTTCGATAACGCTTGCCAGAGAGTTGGCGTGGACAAGTTTTTCGATTCCCATGCCGACCAGGTC
>JAFDCJ010000432.1 GCA_019312835.1 Deltaproteobacteria bacterium | reverse complement strand
TCACCGGGGGCGACGCCGTTGGTAACGATCTGCACCCGTAATTCTTCATAGGCCTCTTCTTTGTTCATAGTCGTTATTTTCCGATCATGGCGCTTCAGGGGCGGCCCCTCTGTCGTGGACGGCTCCCATGATAACCGACTGATCTTAAATGTCAACAATAAAATATCAGTAATATCTTGACAAATATATTAATAATATTTTATAGAATTGCTCAAACCAAACACCTTCGCCAAGAATCCTGTCCAGAGGACCAGGAAATTTCAATATTCAATACCGATTTGACACATACGAGGAGGAAAACCATGTCATTGGACCAGTTGAGCAAACTTGTGGAGGACGGTGAAAAAGAAGCAAGCGAGGATATGGCCCGCAAACTGCTGGCGGACGGAACCGACCCGCTGGAGATCTTGGACAAGCTGACCCAGACCATGCAGCGGGTCGGCGACCTTTTCGCTAACCTGGATATATTCCTGCCCGAGGTCATGCTGGCCGGCGAGGCCCTGACCGCCGTTGTCGATATCGTCAAGCCTGAGCTCAAGAGCACCGATCGGGTGCTTGCCAAAGGCAAGGTGGTTATCGGCGTCGTCAAAGGGGACCTGCATGAAATCGGAAAAAATATCGTCAAACTGATGCTGGAGACCAACGGTTTTGAAGTCAGGGACCTGGGCTACGATGTAGACTCCCTGGATTTTATCAAGGCCGCCGAGGAGATGGGTGCCGATTTTATCGGGGTATCCTCTTTGATGACCACCACCATGCCGCGCCAGAAGGAGCTCATCGAATTTTTAAAAGACAAGGGCCTGCGCGACAAATACAAGGTCGTGATCGGCGGCGCCCCCACGTCCCAGATGTGGGCGGATAAAATCGAAGCCGATCTCTATTGTGAAGACGCCAATTGCGCCGCCGAAAAAATGGCCGCTTTGATCGCATAGAGCCTGATTTCAAACAAATCGGTATAAATTACTTATTAAAAATCTAGAACCTGATCGTCAAAGCCAGATCAAAACTGATCTTGGTTTCAGGTGTCAGGTTTAAGGTGTCAGCATATAGACGACAGAAGACAGATGAGGGATCAGACTGTTCGGCCCGGTGGCCAACTCCTTGCTCCGACCTCTGATTTCTGTCATCTGTCCTCTGGACATTGATACCAGCAGCCTGAAACCTTAAAATTGCTGATGGGAGGAAGAAAATGACCACCGCTTATCGCATATGGGAAATGATGGAACGGTCCAAAACCGGTCCTCACATTGATGAAGATGATTTTTTACCCAAACTGTTTACCCCGACGCTGAAAAAGCTGATCAAACAGTACGAGATCAAGTATGACCCCGATACGCCGCTGCCGGCCGACGACGGCATGGCGGACCGGATCTGGCAGGCGGGCTGGGATCTTTTCCGGGAGGTCGGCGTCTACAACACCGATTCGCATCGCATTATCCAGGTCACCGACGAGGAGATCACGGAGGCTCTGTACATGGCCAAAGATCAGTACTGGGTAGGCGCTGGCAAGGATGCCAAGCTGTTCAAGCATCGCCAGGTGGAAGATACCGAGCCGCCGTTTTGCATTTTCAGCCCGGACATAACCGTCGATGAGCACCTGCATCATTCCATGTGCGCCGCCTATCTGAAGGAGCCGCTTCTGGATGGTTTCTGTGCCCCAATCCTGGAGGATGCGGTCGGCCAGCTCATCGAGTCCGGCGGGCCCACCGAAATTAACGGCTGCATCCAGCACATCTACAACATGCGGCTGGCTGCCAAACAGATGGGACGCCCCGGCACTTTTTTTGTGGCGGTGGGCACGGCCGAGCACGATGCCGGCCAGATCGCCGTCTCTGACAACGACTGGGGCGTTCGCACCACCGACGCCCGCCTGGTGGGGTCGTTAACCGAATTTAAAACTGCCGATACCCTGCTCAACCGCTCGGTGCACTACGCCCAGTACGGCTGTTATACCGGCAACCTGACCGGCCCCATTTACGGGGGTTGGTGCGGCGGCTCGGAGGGCGTGGCCGTCACCCTGGTGGCCTACAGCCTCAAAGGCCTTCTGATCCACGGCGCCATTTTCAATCAGCATTTCCCCTTCCACCTCAACTACGGTTCGAACACCACCCGGGAGTTGTTGTGGCCTATCGCCATGGCAGGCCAGGCCATGGCACGCAACAGCAAGCTGCTCTATACCTCCAATGGTTTCGCCAATTCCGGCCCCATGACCGAAATGCTCTTTAGAGAAACCGCCTGCCATGCCCTGGTGAGCACCGTCAGCGGCTGGCATCTGTGGGAAATGGCCTCCACCCGCAACAAATACCGCAACCGCGCCACTCCCATGGAGGCCCGTCTGGGGGTGGAAGTGGGCCATGCCGTGGCCAACATGGGTATGAAACGCGAGCAGGCCAACGAGATCGCCTTGAAGCTGTTGGCCACCTATGAAGATCAGGCCGCCACCGCCGGCAAGGGCAAGGAATATCACGAGTGCTACGATGTCCATAAAGCCCTGCCCACCCGGGCGCATTATGACATGTACCGCAGGGTCAAAGACGAAATCGCCGACATGGGCGTTGAATTTCCCTTTTAATTTAAACGAGGTTTAAAAATGGCAAAACAATTGTTAATCGACGCCACCCGGGGCAAAGAGACCGAGATGCCGCCCTGGCTGCCATACGCCGGCGTGCATTGTGCCGCGCTGGTCGATCAACCGGCCGACGCCTTTTTAAAAAATGCCGAGCTGCTGGCCCGGGGCGTGGTGCATGCTGCCGAACTTTATCACGCCGACGGAATTCCGCTGCTCTTTGATCTGTCGGTGGAAGCCGAAAGCCTCGGCTGTGAGGCAGAATACTGGGAAGACAACGTGCCGTCGATTATCACCCACCCCTGCGTCGAAATGCCCCCCGAGCAGGCCGATCTTCAGATTCCCACCGCATCCGATGGCCGCTGGCCGATCATTTTTGAAGCCGCCAAACTGGCCAAACCCCGCCTGGAAGCCCTGGACTGCGCCATGCTGGGATTGCTGTGCGGCCCGTTAACCCTGGCTTCTCACCTGGCCGGCCCCCAGATATTTACCGCCCTGTTAAGACGCCGGGAATTCGCCCATGCCGTGTTAAAATTCGCCGGCGAAGTGGGCGCCCGGGCCGCGAGGTTTTATGCGGAGATGGGCTGCGATATCATTGCCATCGTCGATCCGGTGGCCTCTCAGATCCGCCCGCAGACCTTTGCCGAATTCGTCACTCCCAATTGCCATCCGGCCGTCGATGTGATTAACGCTGCAGGGCTGACATCCACCTTTTTCATTTGCGGTAACTGCACCAAGGTTCTGGAGGAGGTCTGCAAGGTGCCCACCCACGGGTTTGCCATTGACGAGCAGATGAACTTAAGCTACGTGCGCGACGTTGCCCATCAATATGGCAAGGGATTCGGGGGCAATCTGAAATTGACCACCAGCCTGATGCTGGGGATGATATCTCCGCGGGAAGATGCTTTAATCAGTCTGGCAATCGGCGGTACCCGGGGCTACACCTTCGCCCCCGGCTGAGATATTCCTTATGGTGTTCCGTCGGAACATCTGCTGCAGGCCTATGAGGCTCGGGCCTGGTTTATGGAAAACTATGCCGTTTATCCCCGGTTGAGCTGATTCATGGCAACCGGGGTCAAACCGGGCAAGGGTATGCAGGCTGTCCGACCACCCGTTTCCCCTCCCTTGATGGGAGGGGATTGAGGGGGGGGTGAAAAAATAAAAAGCTGATTCCAATACGATTTTATCACCCCCACCCAAACCCTCCACCCGTCGAGGGGGAGGGATATTATTGATATGCAGAGGTCGTCGAACAGCATCATGGCGCGCTGCAGTTTAAGAGCAGGCCTTTAGTTGTTACAGCACTCGGCTGTGATGGGGGGTCTTCTGACATGAACAGGACACAGATCGGCAGCAGGTTCAGGGATTTTCTGTCAGGTAAATCAATCAACCAGCCCCTTGTCTGGCTGTGGGGTGCGGTGCCTTCCTTTGCGGTTGAAAATGCCGGCTATCCGGTGGCCGCTGCCTATAACGATCCGCAAAAGAGCTTTGACGCCCAGATCGAAACCATCACCCAATTCGGTGATGACGGTATTCCGCGTATGGCGGTAGGCGGGGCCTCGGATGTCACCTGGGCTTTCGGCGGGGAGATCAAATGGCCCGTCGGCGAGTACGACATGGCCCCCATCGCCACGCGCCACCCGGTCAATTGCGAAGCCGAAGCTGAAACGCTGTCCGTGCCGGAGGATATCACCGCGGCCGGGCCCTTGCCCCTTTACCTGGATTTTGCCCGGCGCTGCCACAAAAATAATCTACCGGTGTTCCCCTTTATTACCTCACCCATCGAAGGCGCCCGCAGCCTGTGCGGCCCCGAGCTGTTGATGCGCTGGATGATCAAACAGCCCGACCTGGTGCACCGGCTGCTGCGGCTGGCCACCGACTACAGTGTGGCGGTGGTGCGTTTGTTTGCGGCCACCTTCCCGCCCGAAGACATGCTGACCTACCTGGCGGCCCCTACGGCCTCCAACCAGATGCTCTCGCCCCGGTTCTTTGAAACCTTTGTGCTGCCCTACCAGAAAGAGCTGCACGAAAAAATCCTTGAAACAGGCATTCGGCACATCTATTGCCACATCTGCGGGGAGCATAATCAAAATTTGCCCCTGTGGCGCCAGATACCCATGGGAAATCCGGGCGTTGTCAGCTTCGGTCACGAGGTGGCCATTGAAACAGCCGTCAAGTTTTTCGGCCGGGATTGTATCATCGCCGGCAACATCGAGCCGGCGGTTATCCATGTGGGCCGGCCCGATGAAGTTTACCGCCTGTGCATGGATGCCCTGGTCCGGGGCAGCCGGTCCCCGCGCGGCTACATCCTGATGCCCGGCTGCGGCATCCCGCCCGGTGTGCCGGCCGAAAATCTGTTGATGCTAAAAAAAGCGGTCGCGGATTTTATGAATAATTAGCGCATTAATTAAGTAAAGAAATCACAACCGGATATTTAAAATCTGGGCTGATGGTATCACAGGTTTTTGGGGATGGTTTCCCGGCTCGATCAGGACGAGGCCAGCACGTTTCGCTTCCAGGTCTGACGAAGAAGCGTCGTCGGTGGCTCTTTACCCCGGAATTGCCAGTCCCAGGCCTGCTCGATAAAGTAGCACTCAAGCAAGGTAGCGGTGGTATATGGATGTCGAGCCAATGCTTTCACAATGCCCCAGACCAGTTTCGGGTTCGTGAACAATCCACGCCGCATTCGAGCCATCCGATATTCGCTGGCGATTTTATAGCCCAATGTTCCGTCTAATTCCTTTGCGAGCGAGAAGTAGGGTTTTGCGCACGCTTCCAGCTGTCCAAAGACAGGATAGTAACCGCTAAACCAGTGATGCAAAAGGCTGAACTGCCGGCGATTCGACCCGCGCGGCAGGCGATACCAGGGCGTCAGTAAATCCTCCGGATCCAACACATGCTTGACATGCAAGGCCGTCGTAACATAGCGGGAGTCCGGCGCGTCCGGGTCGATCACTTTGTGAGCGATGGCGAACGATTCGTTGTAGATCTCGTTCATTTTACCGGCTTGTACATCTTCGGGTTGAACCCAATGTTCAAGCGAACCATTGGCGATAACCCCGTCGAATTGCCCGTGCCATTCGGGCGATTCGAGCAGATCGCGGTAGGTGCAACAATACACCTGCAAACCATGGTTGTTGCAATAATCCACCTGCTCAGCAGAAACGTTCACACCGACCGCCCGGGCACCACGCTCTTTCGCTTTTCTCAACAGGCGGCCATAGCCGCAGCCGATATCGAGCAAGCGAAAGCCCGGCCGGGTGCAGCCAACCTGATCCAGAAGATAGTTGACCTGCCGATCGATTCCGTCCTCTAGCGTCTTGTCAGACGGCTCATATTCGCCATCGGCCAGATCCCGAATCCCAGCTGTTTCAGCGACGTGCATCAATTTGTAGCAGAGTTTGACAGATTTCGAGGGTTCAATCCGAGGATTCGGCTGAGGCAACGGTATTCGGTCGGGAGATTCGACCTTGACCCTATGAGAAGATCGATGCGTTTTGTCCTCGACGAGATACATGGCATCCTCCCAATGGAAATTTGTCATGAGATAACAATCCAGCAGACTCCACTGCCGATAGAATGGCTTCGAGCTGACATATGGCTTTTTGTTTTGGGGACATGTGGATCACCTTCTATCTTAAGGTTCAATAATGAAGATGATAGGTCTTGAAGGGTACGGTCAGATCGAGAAGGAGGTCAGATCAGCTGTAATTAATGAGATTCTGCTACGATCATTTCCAGCTTAACCGTGTTATGAAATTAATACATGATTTGGGTGGATGGGTCAAGAAATTAGCAATTTCTCAGGTCATTGCCCGGGGATGTCTTATCTAAAAACCAGATGGCAACCGATTTCAAGTATATTGAAAATAACACACGTTTTCCTCAACTACAGATATCCTCAATTTTGTAATTTATTTAACCGTTTTATATTTCGGATTGGAAAATAACAGCAGGACCATAGATATCAAATGCCAGCGCCTAAATCTCTCCCCAGCTTTTTTTGCTGCGTTCGATCTTTTTTTGGACGGTTGCCCAGCTTTTGGTTTGTAGAAAAGATTCCTCAAACCGGTTGAGCATGTCGCTAAACATCTGATAGGGCACGGTAAAAGACAGCTCGTCGGTTTTATAAAATTTGCGGGCGGAGGGGTCCCAGCCGCCGACCACGGCTCTGGTGACGCCCTTTGACAGGTAATGCAGAGGCCAGACCACGACGCTGCCGCAGCCGGCGCTCCAGGGGGAGGCCACCACCTCGGGATCATTGGTCACGAAGGCTGCCAGCTGATGCAGCCCGCACAGGGGCTCCGGCCGGGTGAAAAAGGCAATCAGCTCCGGGGTTTCATTCGCCGCGAAATTGCTTAAAGGCTTGAATACACAGTATGTTTTTGGAGCGGGACGGGGATCGACATATTCGAAAATCCGCCGCAGTTCATCCGGCGATTCGCAGTAAAACTCGCCCTCGGTCCAGTTCGGGATGCCGGTGGAGACATATTGGATAATGGTTTCGGTCTGGGGCTTGTTGAATCCCATCCAGAAGGCACAGCCCGGGCAGCCGAATTGCTGCGCTGAAAAATAGGCGGCCGTCTTTTTCTTGCGGGCGCGCCAGACGTGACCCATGGCACAGGAAAAGCGGCTGAAAACCGCCTGCCAGTCAATTTCGTTTTTGATTTCCTTATCCCGGGTCGGAAGGTCGATGGGCCGGGGTGAAAACCCCTCCACCGGTTTGTCATTGGAATAAAACACCCCCATGGGTTCTTCGTCCAATCCCAATCTTTCAAGAAATCGAGGTAATGATTCCATCAACGATTTTTGCATGCCGGCCTCTAATAATGGTGTCTTTATTGTATATATTTCTACAATTTCTACCCAAAAGACGTCACCCTCTGATGAAAACTGTTTACGGCCACCAATGGCACATTCGGCTCATCATGGCAAATCCTCTTTCGGTTGGCTTTTTTTCTTCTTGCTAAAGACATGCTGGCGTCAAACATGATGGGTTGTTTTCAAATCCGCCTGAGGCGGCAAGGCGTGAATACTAGCCCGCAGATCCGTAAAGATCATGTAAACCCTAGCATGGCGGGGACCGGATCCTAGCAAGCGTGAAAATTGGGCCGGGATGCCGCCGCATCCTGCTGAAGACCAGACTCTTGATATCCTTTAAATCAGCAAAAAATTGACCGCAAGCGTTAGATAGTCTTCTTGAAGCTTAATTTTTTCCGGCGATGAACCACCCGTTCAGGGTTACGCTAAAAAATCCATCAAGGCGGTGTTAAAGGCCTCGGCCTGCTCGATATTGGACAGGTGTCTGGCCTCGGGCAATATGACCAGTTTGGAACCCGAGATACACGCGTGCATGGCTTCGGAGGCCGCTACGGGGGTGCCGGGGTCCTCTTCGCCAACCATGATCAGGGTGGGCAACCCGATCGCCGCAAGCCTTTCAAGATAGTTCAAGCGTCGGATGGCTTCGCAGCAGCCGATATAGCCAGCCGGAGGAGTGGCCAGGATCTGGCGTCGGATCATGTCGACTTCAGGCGGATTCAGCTGTAAGAATTCGGGCCGAAACCAGCGCTCCAGGGTTTCGTCCACCTGGCCGGCCATCCCGGTTTCACCCGCCGCATCGATGCGTTGCTGCCAGATGGGCTGGGTTTCTGCCGGCATAATGGCCGCCGTGTCACACAGCGCCAGGCTTTTTAACCGGTCGCTGTAGTTCAAGGCCAGGCATTGGCCGATCATGCCGCCCATGGAAAGCCCCACAAAATGCACGGTTTTAATCTTCAGCGCATCCAGCAGGCCGACGGCATCCGCGGCCAGCTGTTCCAGGGAATAGGCGCCTGGCGGCGCATCGCTGTCACCGTGGCCGCGGGTGTCAAAGCGCAAAACCCGAAAAGCCGATTCCAGAACCGCCATCTGCGGCTGCCACATCACCAGGCTGCAGGCCAGCGAATGGCTGAGCATGACCAACGGGGCCCCTTTGGGGCCCGTTAGTTCATAATTGATATTGATTCCGTTAACCTTGATCTTCATTTTTTCCGGCTCCTTTCTTAATAAAAAAGGTTCAAAGGTTCAGGGGAATTGTAAAAGCGAGCCGCAGAACCGCAAAATTTCGAATATCGAATGTAGAAGGAAGGATTCACTCCGCTCAATCAATTATAAAAATGATAGTATACATTCCTTCGATATTCGAGATTCGATATTCATTATTCGAAATTCGCTTTTAAACCGAAACACTAAATCACTGAATCAGAATCTATACGCCCAGTAAATCCAGCGCCACCCGGCAATGGGTTTCCACCCCCAGCGCCAGGATGTCTTCGTTGAACATAAATTGGGGATTGTGAACCGGTGCGTAACCGTCACGACCCGCCCCCAGGGCATAAAAACAGCCTTTGGCCCGCTGCAGAAAATATGCCATATCTTCCCCGCCCATGGTCCGGGGAGGCTCAACCACCTTTTCCGGCCCCACCACTTCGGTGGCACAACGGCGGACGACGTCAGATATTTCATCGTCATTTACGGTTGGCGGATAACCTTTTTCAAATTTCAATTCAAAATCAGCCCCCATGGATTTACACACGCCACCGATGACTTTTTTAAGACGCTGTTCCCAGGAATCCCAGATGTCAAGATTAAAGGTTCGGGTGGTCCCGCACATTTCAGCCTGCCCGGGAATAATATTAAAGGTCGTGCCGGCATGAAAGCTGCCCACGGTAACCACGGTGGGCTCCAGCGGGTCCATGTGGCGGCTGGCAATACGCTGCAGGGCGTTGACCACCTGGGTGCCAACCTCCAGGGCATCGATGCACATATGCGGCATCGCCCCATGGCCGCCTTTGCCGATGATCTTGAGATCGAAGCGATCCATCGCGGCCATAAAAGCACCGGACCTTACGCCGATGGTCCCTTCGGGAATCCAGGGCCACAGGTGGCAGCCGACGGCATAGTCCACCTTGGGATTTTCCATCACACCTTCATCGATCATGGGTTTGGCGCCGCCGGGTCCTTCCTCGGCCGGTTGGAAAACAAATTTCACCGTACCGGAGAAATCCGTTGTTATCCGCTTGAGGATGGTGGCCGCTACCAGCGCCATGGCCATGTGGGCATCGTGCCCGCAGGCGTGCATTACCCCGTCATGGGTGGAGGCAAACGCTAAACCGGTTTCTTCCTGCAGCAGGAGGGCATCCATATCCGCCCGGATCATCACGGTCGGCCCGGGCTTGCCGGATTCCAGCAATCCCACCACCCCGAATTGAGCGATTCCGGTCTGAACGTCCAGCCCTTCCCGTTTTAAATAATCGGCGACATAGGCAGATGTTTTTTCTTCAGCATAACCCACCTCCGGAATCTGATGCAAATCCCGTCGCGTCTTGATCACCAGCTCTTTAAATTCGTCAACCAGACTACGAATATCGACCATTTTTCCCTCTCTATGGAAAAATTAAATAGTTGAGCAGTCGGGGAGTTTTTTCATTACCCCCTTGTCATTCCCACGTAGCAGAGTGTGTCAGAATAAGTCTGTGCGGGCACCAAATTCGTTCTTTGATAAAAAATTGATTAATTGCCGGTCAAATATGTACTGGTCGCTGTGCAAATTGATGTTATTTTCAACTTACAGCCGGCAAATGGCCTGAACCGACAGCTTGATTCTATATTTAAGCAGCCTGCAGCCTTGCGATAAAGCCTTTGACACCACCGAGCAAGTTTATCATGCGCGTCAGATTAAAACAGGTGGCCACAAGGGACGCTTCAGCAGCCGCGGACTGGCGGCCGCGCATAGAAAATTGCCCAAAGCCGATCACCTTTTTGATATATCCAAATGGGTGTTCCACACGGGCCTTGCGACGCTCATATATCTGGCGGCCTTCGTCCTGTTCATAACGCTGCTGGATTTTGTCTTTGAGTTCCTCAGATACATGGCGGGTGACCGTGCGTCCCTGTTTTGAGTTTGTGCATGGGCCAAAGTGTTCACAAGATCTACAGATACAAGGCTTTTCAATGCGATAATCGCGCTTGGTTTGTTCTTTGTCCTGGTATCGGCGAAAGATCAACCGCTGGCCTTGCGGACAGCGGTAGCAATCATGCTCTTTGTCATAGACAAATTCAGTTTTGTTAAACGGCGCTGGCGGCTTGTCTGAGACCTGTTGTTTAGATGGAACGATCACCTGGGTTTTCTCAGATTCAATTTTTTCCAACTGTTCAATGTCAGAGTAACCCGCGTCAGCACAGGCAACCTGACAGTCTTTATCCAGCACTTTGTGTGCGGCTTTAACCTGATCGGCAAACTGGTCACTGTCATTGGCGTCATTGACCGCATCGGCGTGCACGATCAGCCCGTTTTTATCATCGACCACATTTTGCACACTGTAGCCCGGATGGGTTCCCTGCGGACTGTGCATGACGCTACTGTCAGGATCCACACGATTGACTTTGCGTTCTTTGCCGTTTTTGGTATGACTGCCGCGGGTCTTAAATTCATCCAGGGCATTTTCGATAGTCGCTTTTAACTGCTTTTGGCTGGCCAGTTCTTTGGGCATCTTCACCCATGAACCTTGATCGGCTTGATCTTGATCAATCCGCTCACAGTCAGCCAGCAGTTTATTGATGCGCTGCTCAACGTCTTTGAGTTGTTTTTGATACCATTTTTTGCGGTGCTGATGCTTTTTGCCGGCGGCAGCCCGTATCTTGGTGCTGTCGACAAACAGCACGTTGCCTTGAATCAGATCCATCTTCAAACACAGACGCGCGCATAATTTCAGCGATCGTTTCAACGCCTTTTTATTTTTGCGTCTGAATTCGGCAATGGTTTTATGATCGGGCTTGAGGTTTTTCATCAACCAGATAAAGGCGATATTTTCATGGGTGGCACGCTCAATTTTGCGTGAACCCTTCAGACCGTAAGAATATGAATATAAAAGCAGCTTTAGCATCAGCCGCGGATCGTACTGACTGTTGCCCACTTTGTGGGCATTGAGTTTAATACCCAATTGATCAAAGTCCAAGGTATCGACAAACGCATCGTAAGCGCGAACCGGATGATCATCGGCAACATATTGATCGATGCTTTGAGGGAAAAGCAGCATTTGATTGCGATCCTGGCCGTATCGATATGCCATAACAGTCTCCTTTCTCAGACTGCTTATAGCATATATCGATACAATCGGGTTGATGTATTTATTGCTAAATTGCGCTAATTGCGACACAGTCTGCT
>JAFDCJ010000431.1 GCA_019312835.1 Deltaproteobacteria bacterium | reverse complement strand
GGCCGATGCCATGCTGGCCGAGGGTGTTTACGTGATCGCTTTTTCGTATCCGGTGGTGCCCAAGGGCAAGGCGCGCATCCGGGTGCAGATATCGGCCGCGCTGACGACAGCGGAGCTGGACACGGCCATTGCGGCTTTTACCAAGGTTGGTAGGAAGCTATCCGTTATATAGTGGCCGATTGCGTATGGCGGGACCGACTGCCTGTAGATCTTTTAGTCAGTCGCTTATTTGACAACGACACTTTCCGGCAGTTTTCTTGTTATAATATCAGCTGCTTCCTCTACCATTTCTGCCAACACCCGGGCGGCCGGTTTTATTTCTTTGATTATCCCGGATACCTGACCTGCTAATCCGCCGACAAAATCAGTTTTGTTGGCTTCAATGAAGCTTGCCAGAAGGGCTGAAGAAATTAGAACCTGGGTGGGAAACGGCAGGGGCTCGAGTCTTGAATTTTCCCATAAATCGTGAAACTGGTTATAGCTGGCACGCAGTGTCTTACCCGTGTAGGACGTACTGACACGGGTACCTTCATCGGTGGATTGCACGATTTTTTGTTTGTTGATATCCAGTGCGCCGCCTTCATCGGTGGCCAGGAAGCGTGTGCCGACCCAGACACCCGCACAGCCCATGGCAAGCGCTGCTGCCAGTCCGCGGCCGTCGCCGATTCCGCCGGCAGCCAGGACGGGTACAGGATGCGCAGCATCAATTGCTGCCGGGAGCAACACCATCGTGCCAATTCTGCCGGTGTGCCCTCCGCCTTCATGCCCCTGAGCCACGAGCAGATCGACACCGGAATCTGCCATTCGTTTAGCGTTTTTGGCATTGCCTGTAATACCGAGTACTTTCATCCCGGCCGCATGTGCATCCTTAACCATAAAGCCGGGATTGCCAAGACCAGCGCAAAAAAGCGGAACCCTTTCGTCAATACAGACCTGGATGGATTCTTTGGGAAACATCGTGGTGGTGTTTCGGCGGATCATAATCTCTACATCCGGCAACTGCATCTCCTGCTTTATTTTATGTATCCATTCCTGATGAGCTTGAGGGATGGTTTTAAGCACTTCGCTCAGAGGCAGCTCTGTGGCATCTGCACCACCGATACCACCCTTAAGATCCAGGTACTTAGGCAGAAGCAGATCAACACCGTAAGGCTTATCGGTTTGCCTTTTGATCTCGCGGATCGCCTGCTGCAGTTCGTCTACCGTGTAGGCGCTTCCGCCCAGCACCCCGAGGCCGCCGGCTTCTGAAACAGCTACCACCAGTTCAACCGGTGCCCCGGTTTTTTCGCCAATCAGGGTCGGCCCCATTCCAGCGCTCAGAATCGGATATTCAATTCCCAACATATCGCAGAGCTTTGTTTTCAGCACGCGTTTACCCATCGTCACCTCCTAAATTGAGCAACCTCAGATGAAAAAGCAGTCAGATAACTACTTTATACTTAGAAAAGCTTTCACCTGATCAATCTTTTCTTCGATTTGGGCCTGCCTTCGGATCATGATGCGCTGAGCAGCAGGAGGGCCGGCGCCATGCATGGATTCGATCAAATATCCGACCGCACCGGCGCCGACGACAAGATTTTCGATCAGGCGCAATACTTTCATCCGGTCGACCGTCTTATATTGCGTATTGGCAGACAGGTATTTTTGAATATATTTACCGGCCAACGGATCCTCGAGCTCCGCTGCCGCCGGCATGGTGCCCAGCAAGCCCCCGGCAACATCGGTTGCCAGCCGTGCCAGTTCATACGGAAATCTAGTGACATTTAACTTGCAAACGTTGGCCAGCAGCATGTTGACCTGAAAATTGCCCGCCGATGTCTGTTCCCCTGTAGTGGAACAGGCAATCCCGCAGGCGTAAATCGTTTCGTTGAGGTGAATCATTTCCACGATCTTATCGTTGATGTGGCTGGCTTTATCCACGCCGTTCATTTTAGCAATCAAAGCGGTTGCACCGATCAAAACGTCACCCACTTCTGTTTTGCATCCGCCATAGCTTTGGCGATGATAGGATGCAAAGCGCTCGACGAGCACACCGGAAAAATCCACCTCACCATTCATAAACACACGCTCATTGGGGACATACACATCGTCGAATACAGTCATGACCTCCTGGCCGCCGTAAACCGGATTGCCCACATCTAGATGATAGGTTTCCAGCTTCCGGGTATCACTGGACTGACGGCCATAGATATAATGAATGCCTCTCGCATTGGTTGGTACCGCGCAACAGACGGCCCAGGGCTCTTCGCCCGGGCGCATTGTCAGGGTCGGCATGATCAGGATCTCATGCGAGTTGAGCATTCCGGTCTGATGCAGCTTTGCTCCGGAAATGATGATGCCATCCGGGCGCTGCTCTTTGATTCTGAGAAACAGGTCTGGATCAGACTGCTCGATCGGCCGTTTGCTGCGGTCTCCCTTGGGATCGGTCATGGCGCCGTCGACGACAAGATCATCTTGCTGAATCCAGCGCCAGTAATCCTTGAAGCGTTCGTGGTAATCCGTAGCATGTTTCTGATCGCATTCATAAGTTGTGCTGAAGATGGCGTTGGCGGCATCGAGCCCAACACAGCGCTGAAAACAGCAGCCCGTCTGAATACCGCAATAGCGCTGCATTTTGACTTTGTTGACCAGATCATCCGTACTTTGGTGCAGGTGGCTGAAGCGGTTGACCACATCCTTGCACAGGGCGGACTCGACGCAAAACAGGTCTCTGGTTTCTTTGTCTTGAGCGGCGTCGTAGGTAAACGCCACCGCTTTCTGAGCAGGCTCCACCAGGCCGTGTTCAGGCAAATTTTCAGCCTTTTCTCCCAATACATGCGCCTTAAGCCCCAGGGATTTGATTGATTTTAGATATTCATCACCTTTTTTTAAACCCATTCATACGCCTCCCGTTCGATGATGGTCGCCACACCCTGGCCCCCGCCCACGCAGGCGTTGGCGCAGCCGTATCGCCCCTGTTTGATATTTAATATGCGGGCCAGCGTGCCGGTCAGGCGGATGCCGGTGGCTCCCAGAGGATGGCCGATGGCGGTGCCGCCGCCCATGACGTTGACCTTTTGCGGATCCAAACCCAGCTCCTGAATACAGTTGAGAGCAACGATACAAAATGCCTCGTTGATTTCCCAAAAATCTATGTCGGCGGCTTTAAGCCCGGCCTTTTTTAGCGCCTTTTGACTGGCCGGCACCGGACCGTGCCCCATAATGGTGGGATCCACCCCGGCAAATCCAATCGATCGGATGGTTGCCAGCGGCTGAATACCCTTCTTCTTGGCGGTTTCTTTGGACATCAGCAGCATGGCCGTCGCTCCGGCATTGAGGGGTGACGAATTTCCGGCCGTAATCACCCCGTCGGGTTTAAAGGCCGGTTTAAGCTCGGCCATGCCTTCAGCAGTGACATCTTCCCGAACGGCCTGGTCCCGATCTACGGCCAGGGTTGTTCCATCAGCCTGCTCGGCTTCAATGGGTAAAATCTCATCATCAAAAAAGCCCTCGGCTCGGGCTTTGGCGGCCCGCTGGTGCGATCGTGCCCCCCACTGGTCGAGATCTTCGCGTGTGAAATTTGTCCGGGCAAGGAGTTTCTCTGCCGTCAGTCCCATGTTTGTGGTGGTCATCATATCCCAGTGCTGATAATTGGCATCCGTAAAAAGCGTCATGTTCGGCGCAATATGCCCTCTGTCAACCAGTTGTCCTCCCATGGGCACTCGGGTCATGTGTTCCATGCCCCCCACCAGCACAACATCGGCAAAATCCTGG
>JAFDCJ010000430.1 GCA_019312835.1 Deltaproteobacteria bacterium | reverse complement strand
CTCTGCTGAAGGCGGTTCTTTCAGTCTTCTGGGGCTATATCGGTGTGCCCCCGACGCGATTGGCCTTTGCCTACCTGGCCATGGTCCTCTTTCAGTACATGGAATTCAAGCCCTTTCATATCAAAGGGGGCTCCCAGGCGCTTTCCAATGCCATTTTAAATAAATTTCTGGCCAGCGGCGGGACGGCGCGTTTCAACTGCGGCGCCAAAAAGATTATGGTCGAGGGCGGCAGGGTCACAGGGGTAGTAACCGATGACGATGTCGACATCGCAGCCGATTACGTGGTTTCCAATGCATCGCCTGTGACCACCTATAATCACTTGATGGATCCGGGGCAGGTGCCCGAAGAGACGCTGGTGGAAATGAAATCCCGCAATCTGAGCACATCGGCCTTTACCATGTTTATCGGCTTTGATTGCGAGCCCGATGAGTTGGGCATCACCGAATCAACTAATTTTTTGATGGACAGCACGGACATATCCAATGGCTTGCTGGAGAGAATGAATCGACTCGACATTACAGACGAGTTGCTGGTTCTCAGCTGCTATGACGTCACCGATCCGGAATTCTCGCCACCCGGGACCTGCCAGGCCAACGTGGTTACCTTGAAGTACGGCGATCCCTGGCTAAAGATTCCTCCGCGGCAATACAACGATATTAAATTTCGCTGTGCCGAGTCGATGCTGCAGCGCATCGAGTCCGTATACCCGGGGGTCAGAAATCATATCGAGGAGATCGAGGTGGGAACCCCCCTGACCCACATGCGCTATCTCGGGCATCCGCTGGGTGCCATCTACGGTTACGAAATGCTCACCAAGGATGCATTGTTTTTTCAGCCCGGCCGGTACTCCCCTTTTGAGGGCTTGTTTTTTGCCGGGGGATGGGCGGGAGACAGCGGGTTTGAGCCGACATTGAGGTCGGGGATCGCGGCGGCCAAGTCGATCATCAGGCGGCTTGGGGCATGATAAGACAGATCAAGCCATCCATTCAAGGGGGCTGCGGTTGAGGATGGTACGTTTTAAAAGGTTTCAGTTGTCAGGTGTCAGTGTTCGGGTTTGGTTGACCGTAATTTCAGGCCTATCAATCCTGACACCTGAAAACATACCTAATTAAGCAACATCGCGCTAACGTGTTTAGTACGCAAGTATTCCAAATAATTCAATTTGGGAGGACACAGTGAGAAAAGGCATCTGGCAGGAATTTGACGGCTACCCGGATATTGCCGAGGAGATCAAAGTCAGTCGCAAATTGGGCGGTACAGTGTCATCGGCCGTGGCCTCGGCCGAAGAATATATCCGCCAACTGCATCCCGATCGGATAGAGCTGTCTGTCAGCGACATCATCGAGGAAACCCCGTCGACCAAAACGCTGCGGCTGGTCTCCAAGAACAACTACCTGCCGCCCTTTCTGGCCGGGCAGTACATTGCCCTGTTCCTTGAAATCGGCGGCATTCGCACGAGCCGTCCCTACAGCATATCCTCCCAGCCCAACCAAACCGGGTTTTACGATATTACCGTAAGGCGTGTGGAGAACGGCCTGGTCTCCAATTATTTGCTCGATGAAGTCAAGCGCGGGGACACCCTTATCAGTTCCGGACCTGCGGGAAACTTCTATTTCAATCCATTGATTCATAAGAAGACCATGGTGTGCATTGCCGGCGGCAGCGGGATTACACCGTTCATGAGCATGATGCGCGAAATCATTGAATGCGGGCTGGATCGCACCGTTTACCTTTTTTATGGCAATAAAACCACAGACGACGTTATCTTCGGTGCCGACATTAACCGCCTGGCCCGGCGGTTTGAAAACATTCACTACATCCCGGTGGTAGAAGAACCTTCCGACGGCTACGGCGGGGCTTGCGGATTCATTACCCGCAACCTCATGCAGACAGTGCTGGCAGACATCGAAGACAAATCCTTTTTTATCTGCGGGCCCCAGGGACTCTATGATTTTTGCCTGCCCCAGGTCGAAGACATGGGGGTGCCCAAACGTAAAATCAAACAGGAAATGTACGGCGCGCCCCCTAACGTCCGGGATTATCCCGGCTGGCCGGATACCATCGGCAGGGATGATATCTTTACGGTCAAGGTTACGAACGGTCCCCGAATAGAGGCATGTGCCACGGAGCCACTGCTGGTGGCCCTGGAAAAAAGCCATGTTGCTGTGCCATCCCTGTGCCGATCGGGGGATTGCAGCATGTGTCGGGTCAAAGTCATGGCCGGCAAGGTCTATCAGCTGCCGGGTGTTCCCGTGCGCAAGTCGGACAGGCAGTTTGGCTATGTGCATTCGTGTGTGGCGTATCCGATTTCCGATCTTGAAATAATAATATAAAAGACGGTGGAAGGTGGACGGTAGAGGGCTGACGGTTTTCCAAAGGATACGATCATAGCCCTGCGCCTTGCGCCCTGAGCCCTGGGCCATACCGGATACCTTCTACCTTCAACCTTAACCCCGTTTTTTATTTCGAGGCATTTATGACTGCAAACAATTTGACTGGTGAAAAAAGCGGCAGCATCTACACCATTTCGTTGAACCGGCCCGCCAAGCGCAATGCGATTAACGTTGAGATGTTTACCGGCATCTGTGAGCTGGCCGAAAACCAGGCCGGCGATCCGGACATACGGGCCATCATTCTAAAAGGCCAAGGCGAGATGTTTTCCGCCGGTGTCGATTTCAACTCTCTGGGCGCCGAGGTCGGCGCCTGCCTGGGGGAAGGGGGCGCCGGCGGGGCCTCGCTGCGTGCCCTGACATACCGGTTCCAACAATACTTTAATCGCCTGGAAGCGGTTGAAATTCCCATTATCTGCGTCATGCACGGCCATGCGCTGGGCCTTGGCATCGAGTTGGCGCTGGCCTGCGATATTCGTCTCATGAGTGACGATTGCATCTGGGCATTGCCTGAGCTGAAACTGGGGGTTATCGCCGATGTAGGGGGCACCTCACGGCTGGCAAGGCTGATCGGGCCGTCGCGTGCCATGGAGATTTTCCTGACTGCCCGCGAATACACGGCTCAGCAGGCACTCGATTGGGGCCTGGTTAACTACATTTATCCTGGCAAAGATCTTTTGACTGAAGCCGAAAAGATGGTCCGGGATATGGCCGTCACCGCACCACTGGCCGGCGGTGCGGTCAAAAAAATCATCAAGCGCGGCGATGGCGTCGACCTCATGACCCAGCTGGACATGGAGGCCAGCTATAACAGCATTTTGTTGAGAACCGAAGATTTTCAGGAGGGTCTTGCCGCCATGATGGAAAAACGCCCGGCTATGTGGAAAAAGCGTTAGGAAAACCGTTCAGGGGTTTATAACTGCGAATATCGAAGGAATGTATTCTGTCGATTCAATAAAAATAGACAGAGCGCAGCGATTCAATCCTTCGAAATTCTGCGGTTCGCTGTTTCGTAACCCTTAACGCTGAACCAAGAACCTTTGAACCCTTGCATTCCCATTTGAAATAGCAGGCCACCGGCTAACCAATAAAAGGTAAGCCTTTTGAAAAAGAGGAAAAAACAATGGCACAGGTAATTACCGATCGACGGGACATTGATTTTGTCCTCTATGAACAATTCAATGTCGAGGAACTGACCCAGCACGAAAAATTTGCAGAGTTTAACAAAAAAACCTTCGATCTGATCATCAAAGAGGCTCGCAATCTGGCTGTTAAAGAGATTCTGCCGACCTTTGCCGAAGGGGACCGGGAGGGGGTTCGGCTGGAAAACGGTCAGGTGAAAGTTCCGGCCTGCTACCATCGGGCCTACAAGCTTTTTCGGGAAGGCGAATGGACCGCCATGGTTGCGGACCCTGAACTGGGCGGTCAGGGGCTGCCCTATTGCATTTCACAGGCCGCATCCGAATACCTGGTAGGCGCCAACTATGCCTTTACCCTTTACGGGGTGGTGGGGCATGCGGCCGGTGAGCTGGTTGAAATCTATGGCACCGAAGAGCAGAAAAGGTTGTTTCTAAAAAAGATGTATACCGGCGAATGGAGCGGTACCATGCAGCTGACCGAGCCCCAGGCGGGTTCGGATGTCGGTGCGCTGACAACATCGGCCGTAAAAAATCCGGATGGCACCTATTCCATAACCGGCAACAAGATATTTATTACCGCCGGAGACCAGGACCTCACGGAGAACATCATCCACCCGGTGCTGGCCCGCATAGAGGGGGCGCCATCGGGCACCAAGGGGATTTCGCTGTTTCTGATCCCCAAGATCTGGGTCAACGCAGACGGCAGCCTGGGGGAGCCCAACGACATCGTCTGTACCGGGGTGGAAGAAAAAATGGGCATCCACGGCAGCTCCACCTGTTCCATGGCTCTGGGTTCCAAGGGCAATTGCCGCGGGCTTCTGCTCGGTGAAGAAAACAAAGGCATGCGGGCCATGTTTTACATGATGAACGTCGCCCGGCTGGCCGTCGGGTTCATCGGATTTATCAGCGGTTCTGCCGCCTACATGTATGCATTGAACTATGCCCGGGAACGCCTCCAGGGCAAAGATCTTGAATCGATCATGGATCCCGACGCCCCGCAGGTTCCCATCATCCGGCACCCGGACGTACGCCGCATGCTGCTGTGGATGAAGGCCCACGTCGAAGGGATGCGCAGTTTCATTTATCTGATCAGCTCTTTGATCGACCGGCAGGCCTGCGCGGATGACGATAAAATAAAAGAATATAATCAAGGATTGATCGATCTTCTGACCCCGGTGGTCAAATCCTATTGCTCCGATCGCGGTTTTGAAATCTGTGTTGAAGCTATCCAGGTTTACGGCGGCTACGGCTATACCCGTGAGTATCCGGTGGAGCAGCTTTTAAGGGACTGCAAGATAGCCTCGATTTACGAGGGCACCAACGGTATTCAGGCCATGGATCTTCTGGGCCGCAAGCTGGGCATGAAAGGCGGGATCGTTTTCATGAATTTCATGCAGGAAATCCAGAATACAGCCGGGCAGGCCAAAGCTATTGGCGGGTTGAAGGAAATGGCCCAAAGCGTGGATGAGGCCGTCAACCGCCTGGGGGAGGTTGCGATGCACCTGGGCAAAACTGCCATGTCGCCTGATTTAAAAGTGGCCTTTGCCTACGCCAAGCCGTTTTTGGACGTCATGGGAGATGTCTGCATGGCCTGGATGCTTCTGTGGCGGGCAACCCTGGCGGCCCCCAAACTGGAGAAACTGGCCGGGAGCCTGGATGCGAAGGTCCGGCAGGCGACGGCAGCCAAAAACAAAGATGCGGCCTTTTATGAGGGCCAGCTGCAGTCGGCGCGATATTTTATCAATTCCATTCTTCCGATTACCATGGGTAAAATGAACGCCATCGAGGCCAGTGATCCGGCCACCGTGGAGATCCCTGAAGCGGCGTTCGGGGGGTAGGGCGGAATTTTTGTTAAGCGGTTTTTTTATGGCCGGATCTCAACAATCGTACCATTTGGCACCAGTTTGAAGATTTCCTCCATTTCGTCGTTTGTAACGGCAATACACCCGTTCGTCCAGTCAATATTTGAATGCGATGCGCCAACCCACGCGAAACCATTTTTGATGCCATGGATCATTATATCGCCGCCCGGAGATGCACCAAGTTCTTTTGCTCGGATTCTGTCTTTCTCGTTTGGATAGGAAATATGAAGCGACAGGTGAAAATCGCTCTTGCTGTTTCTTGAATCGATGATGTAGCTTCCCTCCGGGGTTTTGTTATCGCCCTGCCTTTCCTTCGGACCAACCGGGTTCGCCCCCAGGGCTATTTTGTAGGTTTTGATCACCTCGCCCTCTGAGAGCAACGTCAATCGTCTCCTGTCCTTTTCTATTAGAATTTTATCTGCCGGTTTCATCCGCAGTACAAAAATTTTTTGTTCGAGTGTTTCAATTTTTTGTTCGAGCGTTTCGATCTTCTCCTACAGGGCACTAATCTCATTCTCTTTGCCTTTGACCTTCTGCCGTGAAGTCTCAATCTGTGTTTGCTGCGCCGCAATTATTTTGTCTTTGATGATGACATTGTGTATTTGGAGTATCATCATCTGACTGTCCTGCCTGTATTCACTGTCCGGGTAATCCCTTACGAGTTTCTGAAAACATCTAAGCGCTTTTTGATAGTCTTTTTGTTCGTTCCTGGGGTGTGCATAAATGATACCCATCTCGAAGAGAATTCTGTCCGCCACCTCGGGATGTTTCTCAATAATTTGCTCGTAATTGCTCAGCGCAGCTTCGTATTTCCCCTGGTTGAAAAAATCATTGGCCTCCTGGGAGAGCACGCTGACCCCATAACTGCATCCGCATATAGGCATTATGGTTATCATGATGCAGACGAAGACGAGGCGAAGGTACTCGCCTTGCCCTCGCTGTCTTTTACCTGCATACGTCTTGGTGCCCGGTATTAAGGTGCTTGATGACCGCAAAACCAGTCCTCTGCCAGATATATCCACCATGCGTACCCTGCCAAATCATTGAAATAAAAGGAAGTGGCGGGTCGTAAAACCTTGCCACTTCCTTTTGATTGGTTGTTTTCAAATCCGCCCGAGGCCGATTACACTCCCAACCTTTAAAGCACGAACGTGCTTTTGTGTTTCCCCGCCCATAAGGGCTGGGAAACACGTCCGGGTTGTGCAAGTCCAAGCCACCCGCTTTGCGGGTGGTCGGTGACTCACTTCTTCATTGATTTCTGGAAAATCTCGTCGGCTTTTTCTGCTTTTTCCTCTGCGATTCTCGCCTTTTCCTCTGCAATTCTCTCTT
>JAFDCJ010000429.1 GCA_019312835.1 Deltaproteobacteria bacterium | reverse complement strand
TTGACTTTGACGGGACGCTGATAGACTCGAACCGTTTTAAACACGACGCTTTTTTCGAGGTTTTTCCAGATGACGAACACCATGCGCATACGGTTCGGAGCGTATTGGGGGACATGAACGAGCAAAGCCGGTTTGTTATTTTAGCCGAGGTTCTGCAGCGCCTGGGCCTGGACCACGGCCCCGGATTGGAGGCCAAGGTCAGGGAACTGGCCGAGCGCTACAATGATATCGTGCTCAGCGGGGCCAAAAACTGCCCGGAGATGCCCGGGGCCGAAACAATGCTCGCGTCGTTATCTCAGCGCTACCGCCTGTACCTGAGTTCGATGACACCGCATGAGGAGTTGAAAGACATTGTGCGCTATCGGAACTGGGGCGGTTATTTCGAGGACACCTACGGGTATCCCCATCAAAAGGCGGCCACCATCGAGCACATCATGGGACGCGAAGATGTCGGGCCCCGCCAGGTCGTCGTGGTCGGAGATGGAAATTCCGATCGCCAATCGGCTGAGGCCAACGCCTGCTTTTTTGTGCCGGTCACCCCCGACTTCAACCTGGGGGATCTGGCGCACATTATTGAAGACTTGTAACCAATGGATGGTAAAACCTATGCTAAACGATAAGAATATTTTGATTACGGGCGGCACCGGCTCCTTTGGCAAGAAAGCCACCGCGACGATACTGAAGCGCTGCAAACCCCGCCGGCTGATCATCTTCAGCCGCGACGAGCTCAAGCAATTCGAGATGGCGCAACAGTTTCCCATGGAAACATACGGCTGCATCCGCTATTTCATCGGTGATGTCCGCGACAAGGAGAGATTGTAACGCGCCGTCCAGGGGATCGATTACGTGATTCATGCCGCTGCGCTCAAACAGGTGCCCGCCGCTGAATACAACCCGTTTGAAGCGGTGAAAACCAATATTCTGGGGGCGCAGAATATTATCGATACCGCCATCGATCAAAAGGTCAAAAAGGTTATCGCACTGAGCACCGACAAGGCGGCCAATCCGATTAACCTTTACGGCGCCACCAAGCTGTGTTCGGACAAGCTGTTCATCGCGGGCAATTCCTATGTCGGGCGCGATCAGACCACCTTCAGCGTCGTGCGCTACGGCAATGTGGCGGGCAGCCGGGGCAGCGCCATTCCCTTTTTCCTGAAGCACAAAGAAAAGGGCTACCTGCCGATCACGGACCCACGGATGACCCGTTTTTGGATAACCCTTGAGCAGGGCGTGGATTTCGTACTATGGTGCCTGGAACATATGGTGGGCGGCGAGCTGTTCGTGCCCAAAATCCCGAGCATGAGCATTATGGATCTGGCAGCCACCATCGCACCGGAGTGCGAAACCCGCATCATCGGGATTCGACCCGGCGAGAAAATCCACGAGCTGATGATACCCCGGGATGAAGCCCGCCGCACACTGGAATACGACAACCATTACGTTATCCAGCCGGAATTTAAATTCTGGTCCCGGCGCAGTTCAGAAAACCATGGGCGCCCGGTGCCCGAAGATTTTGAATACAACTCGGACAACAATCCCTGGCGGCTGACCATCGCAGAAATGAAAGAGATCATAAAAGACCTATGATACCCTATGGGCGACAGTTTATTGACAAAGATGATATCGACGCCGTTGTCGACGTGCTGCAATCCGACTGGCTGACCACCGGCCCCAGCGTGGGCGAATTCGAAGCGGCGCTGGCTGCTTGCGTGAATGCCAAAGAGGCGGTGGCGGTCTCCAGCGGCACGGCCGCCCTGCATGCGGCCATGTATGCCCTGAAGATCGCGCCGGGCGATGAAGTTATCGTGCCGGCCATGACGTTTGCCGCTACCGCCAACTGCGTGGTTTACCAGGGCGCGACCCCGATTTTCGTCGATGTGGACCCTGAAACCCTGCTGATCCGGCCCGAGGCCGTCGAGGCCGCCCTGACGCCGCGCACCAGGGCGGTCATTGCCGTGGACTACAGCGGGCATCCGGCAGACTATGACCGCCTGCGCGCCATAACGGCTCAGCATGGCATCGCCCTGGTCGCCGACGCGTGTCATGCCCTGGGGGGGTCTTACAAAGAACGGCCGGTGGGCTCTTTAGCCGATCTGAGCACCTTTAGTTTTCATCCGGTCAAGCACATCGCCACCGGCGAAGGCGGTATGATCGTCACCGATGACCCCCGGCTGGCGGAGCGCATGCGCCGGTTCCGCAATCACGGCATCACGACGGATCACCGCCAGCGGGAAAAACAGGGCTCCTGGTTTTATGAAATGGTCGATCTGGGTTATAATTACCGCATCACCGACCTGCAGTGCGCACTGGGACTTTCCCAGTTGAAAAAGCTGCCCCTGTTTTTAAAGCAGCGGCGCAACATCGCCCGGGCTTACGACGAGGCGTTTGCCGCAAGCGCCCATATCAAGCCCCTGGCCGTGGCGGCGGATGTCGACCATGCTTATCATCTCTATGTCATCCGGCTGCAGTCCGCCGACCTTGCGATCGACCGCAACGGCCTGTTTGGGATCCTGCGCCAAAATGGTATCGGGGTCAACGTGCACTACATCCCGGTGCACCTGCATCCGTTTTACCGCAGGCAGTTCGGCACCGGACCGGGCCTGTGCCCGGCGGCCGAAACGGCCTACGGGCAAATTCTGTCGATTCCGATGTTTGCCGCCATGACAGCGGCGCAAACCCGGGAGGTCATCGACCGGCTGAAGGCAGCTGTGGCTGAAAACCGGCGCTAAGGACCATCAAAACAGTTAAAGATAACCTCATGAACATCGTGGCCATCATCCCGGCGCGCGCCGGCAGTAAGCGCATTCCGGGCAAAAATATCAAACGCTTTGCCGGGCTGCCCATCATTGCATATTCCATCAAGGCCGCCGCGGCCAGCGGGCTTTTTGACCGGATCATCGTTTCAACCGATTCGGACCAGATTGCCGCCGTCGCTCAATCCTGCGGCGCCGAGGTGCCGTTTAGGCGTCCGGACCGCCTGGCCGATGATTTCACGCCCACCGCCGATGTGGTCCTGCACGCCCTCAACTGGTTGGCGGCCAACGATTCCCTGCCGGAATATTTCTGCTGCATTTACGCCGCGGCACCGTTTCTGCAGCCCGATTATCTCAAAGACGGCTTGGAACGGCTGCGTGCCGCCAAAGATGCCGCCACCGCCTTTGCGGTGACCGACTTTGCCGCCCCGATATTCCGGGCCCTTGAAATTGACGCCGACGGGCGCATTAAAATGATCTGGCCGGAGCACCGCGACACCCGCTCCAATGACCTGCCGCCGGCTTATTATGATGCCGGCCAATTTTACTGGGGCCGGTCGCGGAAATTTCTGGTCGAAAAGGCCCTGTTCGCGGAAAAGTCCGTACCCGTTATCCTGCCGCGCTACCTGGTCCAGGATATCGATACACCCGAAGACTGGCAGACCGCCGAGTATATGTTTGAGGCCATGAAAATGCATCAATCCAAAGCGGGTGAATGATCATGGAGCCCTTGCTGACCATCCGCGCGGACGCGACCCCTGACATCGGCACCGGGCATCTCATGCGCACGCTGGCGCTGGCCCATGCCTGGCGTGAGCAGGCCGGAGACGTCATCTTTGTTTCATGCTGCCGGAGCCGGGGCCTGCACGGTCGGATGGCAGCGGTGGCCCGGAAGGTCGTGGATCTGGATCAGGTCCATCCGGATCCCGGTGATTGGAAAAAAACGGCCCGGGTGATAGGGGCCGAGCCAGCGGCCTGGGTGGTGGTCGACGGATACCACTTCGACGGCGGTTATCATAAAAACATCAGGGCCCTTGGCAAGCGGCTGCTGGTAATCGATGACATGGCGCACCTGGATCATTACGAGGCCGATATCGTCCTGAACCAGAACATCGATGCCGCCGGCCGGACGTATGCGACGGCCGCCTTCACCCGCCTGCTACTGGGAACCCGGTACATCCTGCTGCGGCCCGAGTTTGTCGCGCGGACCCCCCGGCAGGGCAGCATCACGGGCCCGGCCCGCCGGCTGCTGGTGACGCTGGGCGGCGCGGATTCCGACAATGTGACGCTGACCGTCATGCGGGCTCTTGAAACGATAAACAGCAACGCATTGGAAGCTTTGATCGTGGTCGGCTCCGCCAACCCGCACCACCGGCAAATCCGGGATGCGGCCGGCCGCTCCCGCCTTCCCATGCGGGTGGTCGAAAATGCCCCGGACATGGCCGAGTTGATGGCCTGGGCGGATGTGGCGGTGTCTGCCGGCGGCAGCACGTGCTGGGAGCTGGCCTATATGGGCGTGCCCACCCTGGCCATCACCATGGCCGAAAATCAGCTGGCGGTTGTCGAGGGCCTGGCCCGAACCGGGGCCATCGTGAAGCTGGGATGGCACCATGATCTGTCCGCGGCCGAACTCGCGCAGGCGATTCAGGACCTGGTGTCGGACGTTGCTGCAAGAACCCGGATGCAGGGCTGCGGCCGCACGCTGGTCGACGGCATGGGCGCTAAACGGGTTATAAAAGAAATGATGGCGGCATGATTAAACTGCGACACGCAACAGCCAGGGACTGCCGAATGATCTGGCAATGGGCCAACGATCCGGACGTGCGGGCCGTATCGTTTGCACCCGAACCCATTGCCTACGCGGATCATGTCGAATGGTTTGAAACCCGACTGGCTGACACCGATTGCCGTATGTACATCGCTGAAGATATCACCGCTGATGGTCATCCGGCACCGGTGGGCCAGGTGCGTTTCGAACGCAAAGGGCAGCAGGCGGCGGTCATATCCGTCAGCCTGGACCGCCAATTCCGCGCCAGGGGTCACGGCGCCCGCATTATCGAGCTGGCTTGCAGGACATATTTAGCAGCAACGGACACACAGATCATAAACGCTTATATCAAAGCGGACAACGCCGCTTCGCTGGCGGCTTTTAAAAAAGCGGGGTTTGCTTCGGGAAACGGCACATCGGTTGCAAACCAACCCGCACACCACCTTTTTTTAGCCCGAGAAGAACAAACATGAAACCTTATTTAGAGATCAACAACCGTCGAATCGGAACCGGTCACCCCTGTTATGTGGTCGCCGAAATGTCGGCCAACCACAACCAGAGCTACGATGAGGCGGTCAACATCATCGAAGCCGCCGCGGCTGCCGGAGCCGATGCGGTCAAGTTGCAGACCTATACGCCCGATACCCTGACGATCGACTGCGACCGCGAGTATTTTCGAATCGGCGAAGGCACCCTCTGGCAGGGACAGAATCTCTACCAGCTTTACGGCCAGGCCTATACACCCTGGGATTGGCAGCCCAAACTGAAAAAAGTGGCCGACCGCCTGGGTCTGGATTTGTTTTCAACCCCGTTTGATGCCACGGCTGTCGATTTTTTGGAGAAAATGGACGTGCCGGCCCACAAGATCGCCTCGTTTGAAATCGTTGATCTGCCCTTGATCCGGCGGACCGCTCAAACCGGCAAACCCATCATCATGTCCACCGGCATGGCGACCCTGGCCGAGATCGACGAGGCGGTTGCTGCCATCCGCGCCGCCGGCAATGACCAGCTGGCCCTGTTAAAATGCACCAGTGCCTATCCGGCCAGGCCGGAAGACATGAATTTGCGGACAATCAAACATTTAAGCCGGACGTTTAAAGTCCCGGCGGGGCTGTCGGATCATACCCTGGGCATTGCCGTACCGGTAACGGCGGTGGCCCTGGGCGCCTGCATCGTCGAAAAGCACGTCACCCTCGACCGCTCGAAAGCGGGCCCTGACAGCCAATTCTCATTGGAGCCCGATGAATTCAAGGCAATGGTCTCAGCTGTTCGTACGGCCGAGAAGGCCATCGGCGGTGTACACTACGGTGTCAGCGACCAGGAAAGCAACAGCCGTGTTTTCCGCCGCTCGCTGTTTGCGGTGCAGGACATCCAAGCCGGCGAACGGTTCACAACCGAAAATGTGCAATCGATTCGGCCCGGGCACGGCCTGCACACCCGGTATTTAGAGGAGATTCTGGGCCGGTGCGCGGCCACCGACATCCAGCGCGGCACACCGCTGAAATGGGATTTGATCGGAGGGGCATTTAAAGGCAAGCCATGACAAGGACCTTGGTTATTGATCCAACCGTGGGAGCGATTGGCTTCTGCTCGCATCCCGCTGCTCTGAGAGCGGGGCAGCCGCGATATGCACTGGCAGAATTAAGCTGAATCGCGGCTGGAAGCCGCTCCCACAACCTATAATTTCCTAAAAGCAATAGGGATGCGATCTTATCGCGTGCTTTCAAAATCAGGAATAAACCAAATGCAGTCATTCAACCACCTGACCGAACCGTTTTGCAGCGACAAATTTACGCTGTTACAGCACGGTATCTCAGACGATCCGGCCATCGACGTCTATGTCAATGCGCAAAAGGATTTTGCCTTGCTGCACCCTGCCCCCCGCGTGGATTACAGCGATTATACCCCCCGGGTTAAAAAATTCGGTTTGACCGATTACAAGAAGGGCTTGCAGGTCATCCAGCGGCGCTACGACAAGATCGCGCACCATATCAACAGCGGCCATGGCTCCCTGCTGGAGATCGGGGCCGGGGACGGCGCCTTTTTAAAGACCGTCAGGGCGCATTGGCCCCACCTCCATCTGACCGCCATCGATCGGGATCAAAATACGCTGGCTTCACGGGCGGCGAATTCCGATGAAAATTTCGATTCCCCGGTCGAAATGATCAGCGGCGGTAAAACCTACGATGTGATCTGTTTGTTTCATGTATTGGAGCACATTCTGGAGCCGGCTTCGTTCCTGGCCGATATCCGCCAATTGATGGCCACGCAATCGCTGCTGATCATCGAAGTCCCATCCCTTCTGGATCCGTTGCTGTCACTGTACCAGAACAAAACCTTTGCCAACTTTATTTTCAGCAGCCAGCATCCCTATGTCTATTCGCCGTCTTCCATCGAGCGTCTGATGGCGGCCAACGGCTTCCAGGCCACGGAGACGGTTTATTTTCAGCGCTATGGTCTCGAAAACCATCTCAACTGGCTGACCCAGGCGCAGCCGGGCGGCAACAAGGAATTTCAACTCACGTTCCAGGATTTAGAACCTGCCTACAGGGCCAGCCTGGAGCAAACCGGGAAAACCGACACCGTCATCTGGGTCGGTACGCGAGGTGAAACGTGATTGGTGATAAACGCATACTGGTGGTGGTTCCCGCCCGCGGCGGGAGCAAAGGCGTTAAACTCAAAAACATCCGGCCCTTAAACGGCGTCCCGCTGGTGGCCCTGGTCGGGCAGGTGGTGCAGCAGCTGCCCTGGGTGGATCGGGCGGTGGTTTCCACCGATCACCCGCAGATTGCCAAAATTGCCGAAGAAGCCGGCCTGGATGCTCCTTTCCTGCGTCCCGACGAGCTGTCCGGCGACATTGTCGCGGACGGTCCGGTCCTGCAGCATGCCCTGCTGGCATGCGAGAAAATCGACCAGCAGCGCTATGACGTGGTGGTCATGC
>JAFDCJ010000428.1 GCA_019312835.1 Deltaproteobacteria bacterium | reverse complement strand
TTCGAATCTTCAATCGATCGAAAAAGCCGGGACTTACGTCAAATCGTTGCTCAAGTTCGCTGACTTCCAACAGATGGTTCATCTTTTACCTGTATCTTTCTACCGGATAGTAGCAGGCAATTTTATGACCTGGTTCGAGGGCCGCCAGTTCTGGATCATTCGTCCGGCACCGGTCTCTGGCATAATCGCAGCGTTGTGCAAACGCGCATCCGGGCGGAAGATTCATGACATTGGGCACCATGCCGGGAATTTGGCGGAGCCGTTTTTGTCGGGTGGCCAGCTTGGGTATTGAACCCAAAAGCCCTATGGTGTAAGGATGCCGGCAGCGGTTGATGATATCGTCCCGGGTCCCTTTTTCCACGATGCGACCGCAGTACATCACCATAATCTGGTCGGTCATCTCCGACACAACCGCCAAATCGTGGGTAATGAGGATCATGGCCGTTCGGTGTTCTTTGACCAAGCGCTTCATCAGCTTGAGGATCTGGGCCTGGATGGTCACGTCCAAGGCTGTGGTCGGCTCGTCCGCAATAACCAATTTGGGATTGGATGCCAGAGCGATGGCGATGATCACTCGCTGTCTCATACCGCCGGAAAACTGGTGGGGGTAATTTTTTAGCCTCGTTTCGGGTTGGGAAATACCAACCTCAGCCAGCAGTTCCATGCACCGCTTTTTTCTCTGTTCGGCGCTCATGTCGCTGTGTAGCTTCATCACCTCTTCCATCTGGTCCTGGATTGTGTAAAGCGGGTTGAGCGATGTCATCGGGTCTTGAAAAATCATGGCGATCTCTTGGCCACGAATTTTCCTCATTTTCCGCTCATCCTGATCCAGGAGATTGACGCCATTGAAACGAATTTCTCCAGATTCGATGCGGCCGGGCGGTTCGGTCAGGCCCATAATGGAGAAACCGACAACGGATTTTCCGCAGCCCGATTCGCCGACAACACCTAAAATCTCGCCCTCGTCCACGGAAAAGTCCACGCCGTCCACGGCTTTGATCACCCCGGCAAACGTATGAAAATAGGTTTTTAATCCACGTATATGTAACAAGGTATCGGTCATGCAGCCTTTAATGCGCTATTTTAGTCGAGGGTTTAACTCATCCCGTAAAAAATCTCCTAGCAGGTTGATTCCAAAAACCAGAAGCATGATGAACGCTCCGGGAAACACGGAGGTCCACCAGAGGCCGCTGAGCAAGACGTCAAAACCGTTCTTTACCAACAGGCCCAGAGATGGTTTGGTAATGGGTACGCCGACTCCCAAAAAACTCAATGACGCCTCAATCAGAATGAACGTGCCGATCTGAATGGTGCTCACGACGATCAGCGGTGTCACGACATTGGGCAGGATGTGCCGCACGATGATCAGCCGGTTGGACAGCCCGGCCGCTTTCGCTGCCTGGACATATTCCTTCTGTTTTTCGCTCAAAGTAGAACCGCGCACGGTTCGGGCGTAGATCACCCACCCGACACAGGTCAACGATATCAGAATATTGTCAATGCCTTTACCGAAAGCGGACATCAGAAAAAGAGCGATCAAAATGGACGGAAAGGATAGTTGCACGTCTGCGATCCTCATGATCACGCCGTCCAATCGGCCGCCGTAGTAACCTGCGATGAGACCCAGGGAGGCACCAATCAGGCTAGAGCAGATCATGGCGGACAGACCGATGAACAAAGAAATGCGCGTGCCGTAAACGATGCTGGCCAGTACATCCCGGCCCTGACCGTCCGTCCCCAGAAAATAGTTCGGGTCTCCTCCGGAAAGCCAGACCGGCGGTTTGTAAGCGTCTGTCAGTTGCAGAGACGCAATTTCGTAAGGGTTCTGCTTAACCAAGGACGGCCCGAAGGCGACGATAAAGACAAAAAATAGGATGATAACGCCCCCGACAATCGCCGAGATATTCCCCCTGAAATTGTGAGCGAATTCGGAGGCCCAGAGTGCCCGGGCTTTTCTCAAAAGGCGTTGCATGAAATCCGCATTTACCTCAACTTAATTCTGGGGTCGATCAAGGTATAAATAACGTCCACCGTAAAATTGATGATCACAAACAAGAATGCCACAAACATCAGGTACACGACAATTACGGGACGGTCGCCCATGTAAATGGAATCGATCAGAAGCTTGCCCATGCCCGGCCATGCAAAAATGTATTCCGTAATGGTAGCAAAGCCGATCAAATCGCCCAGCTGGAGTCCGAAGATCGTCACCACTGGAATCAGAACGTTTTTCAGGGCATGTTTGAACAAGACGCTTCGAAAGGTCGCCCCTTTGGCACGAGCGAATTTAATGAAATCCTGCTTCATGACTTCCATCATGCCGGCTCTGGTAATCCTCAACAATATGGCCAGGGTGGAGAAACAGAGCGTTACGGCCGGCAGGATAATATGCTTAAAACCGTCCGGGGTGAGGATGCTCAAATTGACGCCCATCATCCTCAGGGTGTCACCTCGTCCGGATGAGGGGAGAATATTGAAACGCACAGCAAGGATGAAGATCAGCATCATGCCAACCCAAAAATTGGGGAGCGAGATGCCCAGAAGGGAGCCGGCAATGATCCCCCGGCTGGTCTTCTTCTGGGGATACGCGCCGGCAAATACGCCGAGTGGGATGGCCAGTAAGAGGGCCAAGGTCATGGCCACCAGCACCATTTCCACGGTGGCGGGCATTCGTT
>JAFDCJ010000427.1 GCA_019312835.1 Deltaproteobacteria bacterium | reverse complement strand
TGGAATTTCTTCAAAACGAATTCACTCAGAGGCCGACAGATAATTGACGCCCAAAAAAAACTGATGAAAATTCAGCCCAGGATCTTCAAAAGATTACCTCCACATCCCTCCCCCATTTTCCAGCCAAGTATTAAATCTTTTAACACCTGAGAATTATTTTAGAAATTGAAAATATTTTTCACTTTTTTTCTTGACACTTCCAGTGATCTGGGGTTTAATGGGGAGCAAAGTGGATAAATGTGGATAATTGTCAATTATGTTTCGCGGAAGCTCATTTCATACCATAGACGCCAAGGGGCGTATCATCATACCGGCCCGGTTCCGGGACGTGATCCGGGCCGATGGGGCCGACGGCCTGATGATATCCCGCATGGACAGCTGCCTGGTGGGTTTTCCGTTTAATGAGTGGCGGAAAATAGAGGCCAAGATTCTGGCCATGGCGGAAAAAAATGACAACATGCGCCGCTTCCGACGGGTGTTTATCGGCGGCGCCTTCGAGTGCAGCTGCGACAAGCAGGATCGCATCCTCGTCCCGCCGAGCCTGAGACAGTACGCGCAGCTTGAAAAGGACATCGTTCTGGTGGGGGTCCTCGACCATTTTGAAATCTGGTCGCGGGATAACTACGACAAGGAAACGCTGATCCTGGAAAAAGACATGAAAAAGGAGGAGGTCAGAAACGAAATTGCCAGGTTAGGAATCTGATTTTATGTCATACCGACATATCCCTGCAATGTTGAACGAGGTGGTCAATTACCTGAATTGCCGGCCCGGCAACGTCTATGTCGATGGCACCCTGGGTGGCTGCGGTCATGCCAGGGTAATATGTGAAAAAATTTTTCCCGGCGGAACGTTCATCGGAATTGATCAAGACATTGACGCCATCTCCAACGCTGAAACTGTTCTCAAAGCCTATTCGTCAATCATCCACCTCATTCACGGCAACTATGAGCATCTTCCGGAATACTTGACCCGATTTGAGATCGGGTCCGTCGACGGCATCCTGCTGGATCTGGGGATGTCGCAGCACCACATAGAAAACAGCGGCCGGGGATTCAGTTTCAACAAGGATGAGCCCCTGGACATGCGCATGGATACCCGATCACCCTTAACAGCGGAAAAACTGATCAACAGCCTACCGCAGGCTGAATTGCAGAAGCTTTTTAAAGAATACGGGGAGGAACGCCGGGCCCGGCAGGTTGCCCAACACATTATCAGAACAAGACAACGTCAAAAAATAAAATCCAGCAAACAGCTGGCGCAGATCGTCATGGATGCGATTCCGACCCGGGCGGCCTTCAAGCAAAAAATTCATCCCGCCACCCGCGTGTTCATGGCGCTGCGCATCGCGGTCAACAGGGAATTGGAAAGACTTGAAAACTTTCTGGCAAGTGCCGTGGACCTGTTAAACCCCGGCGGGCGCCTGTGCGTGCTGGCGTTTCATTCTCTTGAAGACCGCAAGGTCAAGCAGCATTTTAAAGCCCTGGAAAAAGGATGCACCTGCCCGCCGCAGCTGCCCGCGTGCGCTTGCGGCCGGCAGCCCCAGCTTCGGATCCTGACCAAAAAGGTGGTGCGCCCGACGGAAGCGGAAATTGCCGCCAATCCCATGGCCCGCAGCACGCGACTGCGTGCGGCGGAGAAATTATAGAGGACAGATGACAGACAACAGAGAACAGAACAGCGGAGAACAACAGGAACTGGCAGCATTATCATCCCAACGATCTAAACGATCCAAATTTATCCCATGAAATATGCGCAGTATCAGCGAAGCGAATTTCATTGGGATCATCTAAACGATCAAAACCATGAAACGAAAGCGCAGAGGCAAACCCCAAAACTCGAAAATGATCATCGCCAGCATGGTGCTGATCATCGCCTTCATCGCCGAGATGCTTTTTTATGCCTGGTGCCGGACCCAATATGTCAACGTCAATTACAGGATCCAGGAGCAAACCATCCGGAAGCGCAATCTTGAGGCCATGCAGGATCACTTGAAAATTGAGCTCAGGCGCTTGAAATCACCCCGGCGCATCGCAAAAATCGCCCGGGAGCAATTGGGCATGGTAATGCCGACACCCCAACAAACGATTATATTGCCCAAAGAATGACATGAATACCAAGTATATAAAAATACGGATTTGGCTGGTGGGCGCCATCTTTATGATGGCACTCGGGGCCATTGCGGCCAAGGCGGTGTACCTGCAGGTGTACCGCAGCAGCTGGCTTTCCCAGCAGGCCGCCAATCAGTACGAAAAATCCTTAACCATCTCCGGCAAACGCGGTGTTATCTATGACCGCAACCGCGGTGAGATGGCCGTCAGTATCGATGTGACGTCAATCGGCGCCTATCCAGACCAGGTTGAAAACCCTAAAGCCACGGCCAAAGCCCTGGCCAGGATACTAAATCTGGATGCCCGCAAATTGCAACGAAAACTGGGCGCTAAAAAATCATTTGTCTGGATCAAGCGCCAAACCACCGCCAAGGAAACCAAGGCGGTCAAAAGCCTGGATTTGCCCGGCATTGATTTCGTGACGGAATATAACCGCTATTATCCGCAAACCACCCAGGCGGCCCAGGCGATAGGATTCTCCGGTATAGACGGTGCCGGGTTGGAAGGCATCGAGTTTTACTACAACCAGCACCTCAAAGGGGCGGATATAAATTTTACGGTGTTCAAAGACGCCCGGGGCAAAGGATTTCGGGCCGAACGCGGCCAGACGGCGAATACCGCCGGCAACAGCCTGGTGCTGACCATCGACAGTACCATTCAATACATCGCCGAAAGCGCCCTGAAGGAAGCCGTGGAAGCGCATTCGGCCCTGTCAGGGCTCGCACTCGTCATGCAGCCGTCAACCGGCGCGCTGCTGGCCATCGCCCACTATCCGTTTTTTAATCCCAACGCCTACTCGGACTTTGCCAAGTCGGCCTGGCGCAACCGGGCGTTAACCGATACGTTCGAGCCGGGCTCAACCATGAAAATTTTCAACGCAGCTGCGGCCCTGGAATACGGCAAGATCACCCCGAATGAAATTTTTTTCTGCGAAAACGGTACCTATAGAATAGGTAAAAACGTGGTTCACGATATCCACAAACACGGCTGGTTGTCCCTGCAGCAAATCGTTAAATTTTCGAGCAACATCGGCGCGGTAAAGGTTGTCGAAAAGATGGGGGCGAAAAATCTTCACCGCGCCTTACGGGACTTTGGCTTCGGCCAGAAAACCGGAATTGACTTTCCCGGTGAACAGTCCGGCAGCCTGTCCCACTATTCAGCCTGGTCGCGCATCGACACCGGCGCCATTTCTTTCGGGCATGGAATCTCAGTGTCGGCCCTCCAGCTTGTGACGGCGGTATCGGCTATCGCCAACGGCGGGGATCTCATGCGACCGTATCTGGTGCGTGAAATCGTTGATCAGGACGGAAATACCCTACAGGCTTTCAAACCGCAGAAAGTTAGAAGGGCCGTGTCCGGCCGAACAGCCACCATCGTTAAAAATATTCTCAAGACAGTCATCACCGCAGGCGGCACCGGCGTGAACGCCGCCCTTGACGGATACACGGCCTGCGGTAAAACCGGTACCGCGCGCAAACTCGACGAAAACGGCGAGTACTCAAAAGACAAGCATACGGCCTCCTTTATCGGTTTTGCGCCGGCCGAGCGGCCGGCGGTTGCGATCCTGGTCATTGTTGATGAACCCCAGGGGCAGTACTACGGCGGCGTGGTAGCGGCCCCGGTATTCAGACAAATTGCCCAGCAAGCTCTCAACTATTTGAATGTGCCCCCCAAAGCCGGTACGAACAAATTCAGAGTTGCCCGCGACAACGGAGCCAGAGGGTGAAGCTTTTAGAACTGCTTGAAGGTATCGATCCGATCAGCGTGGATGTCTTGGGCGCAATGCCGCAAACGCAAAGCGCAAAGCGTCATAATACTGACGAACACGATGCGAACATGATGAATATGGAAATTGCATCAATTCACTACAGGGCCCAGGAGGTTCTACCCGGTGGCATGTTTGTCGCCCTCAAAGGCCAAACTGCCGACGGTCATGATTTTATGCATCAGGCATTTCAAAATGGCGCCGGTGCGGTCGTCGCACAGAAAGAGCCTCCTCAGCCCTACCTTTTTGAATCCCGGACCCCGACGGCGCAAATGCCGCCAGTTTTTGTCCGGGTGCCCGATACCCGCATTGCCATGGCCGACCTGGCGGCCCGGTTTTATGGTGATCCGTCGGCGGACATGACCCTGATCGGCATAACCGGCACCAACGGCAAGACCACCGTGGCCTATTTAATCGAAAGTATTCTGCTGCAGGCCGGTTATAAAACCGGGGTTATCGGCACAATTAACTGTCGGTATGCCGACAAAATTTTCACCAACCCAATGACAACGCCCGAATCCTTGGACCTTCAACGAATACTGGCCCAAATGCGCCGCGAGGGCGTCACCCATGTTGTCATGGAAGCCTCCTCGCATGCCATGGCGCTCGGCCGAATTCGACACTGCTGGTTTGACGTGGCGGTTTTTACAAACTTGAGCCAGGATCACCTCGACTTTCACGGCGATATGCAATCGTATTGGAACAGCAAAAAAAGTCTGTTTACCGAGTACCTCACCCAGGGGCCTAAAAAAGAAACGGCTGCCGCCGTCATCAACTGCGATGACGGCCACGGTGTTGAACTGGCGGGTCACCTCACGGTGCCCGTAATCAGAACCGGTTCGACGTTTGATGGCGATGTTAAGGCTGGAGACATTCAATGTAATCTGATTGGCACCGCAGGGAAGGTTGCCACCCCCGGGGGGAGTTTTGATTTCAAAACTCCCCTCGTGGGGGTTCACAATGTGGAAAACATCCTCACCGCCGCCGGGGTGGGAACCGCGCTGAAGATCGCCCCCCCAGCCATCAAGGCCGGCATCGAAGCCCTAGCGGCCATACCCGGTCGGCTTGAAAGCATCACCAACAACACCGGGCGATTTGTCTACGTAGACTATGCCCATACGCCGGATGCGCTTGAAAATGCCGTCGCGGCTATAAAAGAAATCGCCCCCGCCCGCATCATTTGCGTGTTTGGATGCGGCGGGGATCGGGACCAGAAAAAACGGCCGTTGATGGGGGAGATCGCCGCACGGCTTTGCGACCTGGCAATTGTGACATCCGACAATCCCCGTTCGGAGGATCCCCTGGCAATCATCGAACAGATTCTGCCGGGAGTCCGGCAGGCCCAGGGTGTCGCCTATTCATCTACGGATATAAAGACCGGATTCGGGGCCAAAGGTTTTGTTGTCGAACCTGACCGGCGCCGGGCCATTGAGTTGGGAATAAGGGCTTCCCGGCCCGATGACGCCGTTCTAATAGCCGGCAAGGGCCACGAACCCTATCAAATCCTGGCAGACAAGACGATAGATTTTGATGACCGCGAGGAAGCCAGGAAGGTACTTAACATGCTGAGTTCTATATAAATACAGGGTTAGTGGCAACATGAGAGGGAAGTATCATATGCAAGCTCATAGCTCACAGCTCATGGCTCATAGTATTAAAAGGATATTTTCCATTAGACTATCGGCTATCAGCTATGAGCTATCAGCTTGCTATTAATAGTACCAAAATACAAAGGCAGCACAGGTATAAAAAGAAAAGAAATGGCAGAACAACCGCCCATACCCTGGACAACCCGGGAGATCATCGACGCCACCGCCGGTGAGCTCCTGTGTGGAGACCAGCATCGTTCATTTGCCGGGGTTTCCATTGACTCGCGGGTCATTTCTGCCGGGGATCTCTTTGTGGCGATTATCGGGGAAAGCCATGACGGACATGGATTTGCCTCTGCCGTTGTCGATCAGGGCATCCGGGGGCTGGTCATCAGCCAGAGCAAGGTCGGCCAATTGCCCGTGGCCAGTTGGAAGGCCGGCGATGTGGCCTGTATCGCAGTTAAAGACACCACCCGTGCGCTGGGCGATCTGGCGGCCTTTCACCGACGACGGGCACAGGCGTCGGTGGTGGCCATTACAGGGTCAAACGGCAAAACCACCACCCGGCGCTTGACCGCCGGCGTCGTCGCTTGCCAGTACCGTACCCTGTCAACGGCCGGCAATTTCAACAATGACATTGGATTGCCCCTGACGCTTCTGGGATTAACGCCGGACCATCAATGGGCAGTGGTCGAAATCGGAACGAACAACCCGGGAGAAATCGCCAGGCTGACTGAAATCTGCACGCCGGATATCGGCGTAATCACCAATATCGGCCCCGCTCACCTGGAAGGGCTGGGTTCGCTGGATGGGGTGATGCGGGAAAAGGGCGATCTGATCAAAGGACTTGGACCCGAAGGCCAGGCTGTTTTAAACGCCGACGATCCGCGGGTCATGCAGCTGGCGCGGGAGACCCGCAAAGAGGTTCTTCTTTACGGGCTTTCGCCGGATGCCGCCGTCAGGGCCCAGGACATAATTGAAGATATGCAGGCCAGCACGTTCGCCCTGCAATACGGCCAGGAAAGTATTTCGGTTCGGCTAAATGCGCCGGGCCGGTTCATGATTTCAAATGCGCTGGCGGCAGCGGCGGTGGGATACCTGCTGGACATCTCCCCACAGGCGGTTAAAGAAGGCCTGGAGACGTTCAAACCGTCTGAGGGACGAATGGGGATAATTCAGCTTCCCAACGGCATGCATATTATCGACGACACCTATAACGCCAACCCGGGTTCGATGCAGGCCGCCCTGTCGGCCCTGGCCAAAGCCGACGTCCGCGGCCGAAGAATATTTGTGGCCGGCGACATGCTTGAACTCGGCACCCAGGCGCCGCAGTTGCACCGCGAAGTCGGTGCTCTGGCTGCCCGCGTTGGTATAGACCGTTTATACGCCACCGGTGAGCATGCCGAGACTGTGGCCGACGGCGCCCGCAGGGAGGGTCTGCAGGCCGCAGAAACGATAACGGGCTCCCGCGAGGAGATTATTGATGACCTCAAAAACTTTTTACAGCCCGATGACTGGGTCCTGGTGAAAGGTTCCCGCGGAATGACCATGGAGAAGGTCGTACAGGCTCTGGAGGCATGGGCGGAGGAATCAATAGAATAAGCATCGACTCACATAAACTAAACAATTACAAATATCAAATCACAAATAACAAACAATACCCAATGACCCAAATCACAAATTCGAAACATACCATTAATACTGAGTGCACCAATTGTTCGGTTTCGTTCATTGGAATTTCGAATTTGCTATTTACCTGCCCTGTTAAACAAATCGAAGATTTAATGCAAAGCATTGTTTAACAGGGTAAAGAATTTGGTTCTTGTGTATTGGCGCTTCGTCATAAATTAGGCAACTAAGGTGAAAGTTAAGTAATACCAGGCAGACAGAAAAATGCTTTACCACCTACTTTACCCATTGCATACGACGTTTTCGGTATTTAACGTATTCCGCTACATTACGTTCAGGACCATTTATGCCAGCTTGACGGCATTTCTGATCTGTTTTTTGCTGGGTCCCTGGATGATCCGCAAACTGTCGGAAATGCAAATCGGGCAGTACATCCGGGATGACGGTCCCAGGACCCACTTTGACAAGGCCGGCACCCCGACCATGGGCGGAACCCTGATTATTTTATCCATTGTGGTCTCCATTCTGCTTTGGAGCGATTTAACCAATTTTTTTGTCTGGATCACGCTGTTTGTCGTGGTCGGGTATGGATTGGTCGGATTTGTCGATGATTACCTGATGCTGGTTAAAAAACGAAGCAAAGGTCTGGGGGTCCGCGGTAAACTGGCTCTGCAGGCTGCCATCGCGCTGATTGCCGGTTTGCTGGTTTATGTCAGCCCCGACTTTTCAACCACCATTACCATTCCTTTTTTTAAGAACGCCACGCCGGATTTCGGCTGGGGCTATATCATTTTCGCAGCCTTTGTCATTGTCGGAGCCTCTAATGCCGTAAATCTGACCGACGGTCTGGATGGATTGGCCATCGGTCCCGTGATTATCGCTGCGACGGCCTATATGATTTTCGCCTATGTGGCCGGGCACGTTAAAATTGCCAACTACCTGCAAATTAATTATGTGTCCGGCAGCGGGGAGCTGGCCATCTTTTGCGGTGCCATCGCCGGTGCCGGTTTGGGCTTTTTATGGTTTAACGCTTATCCGGCGCAAATTTTTATGGGTGATGTCGGCTCGCTCTCCCTGGGCGCCTTTCTGGGCATCGTGGCCGTCATCACCAAACAGGAAATTCTGCTGGTGCTGGTCGGCGGCCTGTTCGTCATTGAGGCCCTGTCCGTCATTTTTCAGGTCGGATTTTTTAAAATGACCAGCGGCAAGCGCATCTTCCGAATGGCGCCGCTGCATCATCATTTTGAATTAAAGGGTTGGCCGGAACCCAAGGTGATCGTGCGTTTTTGGATCATCGCCATCGCCCTGGCACTGCTGGCCATGAGTACGCT
>JAFDCJ010000426.1 GCA_019312835.1 Deltaproteobacteria bacterium | reverse complement strand
CCCTGCGCCGGTGCCTCCGATCGACAGCCTGGATAAAGACAGCGACATGAAGGGATATATGTCCCCGAATATTGGCGAAGATCTGAGAAGGTCTGCCTTGCGCAAATTTTTTCATTTGCCGAGATTCAGCCAGCGGGACGGGTTGGATGATTACGATGAGGACTTTCAGGTGTTTCAGCACCTTGGCAATATCCTGACATCCGACATGCGGTATCATCTGGAGCGCCTGGCCGAGCAAAAGACCTGCTCCCAAACCCCTGCGACTATAAAGGCAGAGGTTATCGCGGAGAATGCCGGGGCTCCCGAATCGAAATCAGGCCATATTTCACACCACCAAATTGAGGGGCCAATCCCGGGCATGGAAAAGGCCGGTGATTTTTTCCTCCAACCGGCCATCTGCGCGCATGGGACCAAGGGCTTGACCGGATGCACCCGATGCCTGGACGCCTGTCCGGCTGGAGCGATCAGCTCCGCCGGCGTTACCATCCAAATCGACCCAGAAATCTGTCGGCAAAAAGGTTTATGCGCGACGGTTTGCCCGACGGACGCGCTGAGGCCTTCAAGGCGCAATAGCGCCGAATTGCTGGCGTCCATGCGCGCGACGCTGTCTGCATCCCTTGATGGAAACCCTGCGGTACTTTTTCATGACGCGGGTTGTGCACCCGCGTTGCTTCAAACTATTTCCGGGGAAGCCCTCTGTTTTTCCGTTGATTCCATCGAGGCCATCGGGATGGATACTTTTTTGGCGACTTTGGCCTTTGGAGCGTCCCATGTGGTTGTGCTGGCCGGAGATGACGTTACCCCTGCTGTTTTTGACATTCTTCAAACCCAGATTTCCCACGTAACTAAGATTCTTGAAGGTATGGAACTGGAGAAGGAACAAGTTCAACTGGTTCGGATAGACGGTAGCAATCAGGAAGCGCCTTTCACTGATCTCATCCCTTTACCTCCGGTGCATCCCACCCGACCCGCACGGTTTGCGCCGGCTGATACCAAGCGCACATTGATTCTTCAATCTGTCGATTATCTTTACGGACAGTCTCCTGGAACTCGACCCTTGACGGCGCTTGCCGAAGGCGCCCCTTTTGGTGAAATCATTATCGACCCGAATTCCTGTACGCTTTGCATGGCCTGTGTGGCGGTATGTCCTGCCAAACCCCTCCACGACGGCGGCGAGATACCGCAAATTCGATTTTTGGAAGCGCATTGTGTGCAGTGCGGCTTGTGCCGCCGCGCCTGCCCGGAAAATGCCATCCACCTTGCACCACGGATGATCTTTGACTCCAAGGCGCGCAGTTCCCTGCGAACTTTAATTCAGGCAGAAACCTTTTGCTGTGTGGCCTGCGGCAGACCCTTTGCCACCAAGGCCATTGTGGACAAAATGGTTCAAAAGCTTTCCGGTCACTGGATGTATCAGGATGATGCGGCCAAACAGCGCCTTTTGATGTGCCGGGAGTGTCGCGCGCGAGATTTTTTTGCGGCCGGTGCAGGCCGATAACGTCGCTGAGACCGGATTTTTGATGATTTTTCCACTGAGTATGCAATGCAGACTTTAACGGATAACGATACCCTGCGCGCCAATGTCTACAGCCTGCTGGCAGCGTTGCTGACCGGTCCTCCTTCCGCGGATCTCTTGCAGCGCTTGGGCCGGATTGAAGATCAGCAGGAGTCGGACACCGAAATGGCCCAAGCCTGGCGGATGATAAAAGAAGCCGGCGGCCGGACAGATGCCGCCCTGCTGGACGATGAGTATCACAGGCTGTTTATCGGTTTGGGCCGCGGAGAACTGGTCCCTTATGGGTCCTGGTATCAAGCCGGATCGGTTATGGACCAGCCCCTTGCCCGGCTCCGGAGCGATTTGGCGGTCCTGGGGATTCAACGCCGTTCCGACGTACTCGAAACCGAGGATCATGCAGCGGCCCTGTGCGAAACCATGGCCATAATTTGCAGCCATCCGGCAGAGGTCGGTTTGGAAACCCAGAAGGCCTTTTTCAGCGATCACCTGAAGGGATGGATGGATCGTTTTTTCAAGGATATGCAAAACGCTTCCGCGGCCCGATTTTACCGGGCTGTCGGCAGACTGGGAGACGCTTTCCTGGACCTCGAGAAAACATATCTCGGCCTATAATTGGCTAGTCTTTGCGGGCCGGCGGCGTTTCAAGGCCCAAGTTTTAAAAGGCTTTACCGTTTTAGAGGAAGACCGGAGAAGATGAAGAATCGAAAAATTGAAACTGGGAGGACATAACCATGAACCAGAAATCCAGGCCGTATAGCCGTCGCACCTTTATTAAGAACATGGCGCTGATGGGCGGGGCCGGCACCCTGCTGGCAAGCACCGCCAAGGCCATGCGCTTTGGCTCGCGGGAGAATCCAATGGGAAGCCCTGATGCACGCCGCTCCCAAGGATACCGGTTAACCCCGCACATCCGCAAATACTATAAAAATGCCGCTGCTTAGCGGAAATCGTTGCCACCGAACCTTTTCAAAGGAGAATTTGCTATGGGTGTAAAAAGACAACCAAGCCGCAAAAAAGATTTTTCGAAAGGTCGCCGTGGGGGGGGCATCGATCGGCGCACGTTTCTGCGCCGCAGCGGTTTGAGCCTCGGCGGAGCTGCGGTTACCGGCATGCTTCCCTTTTCCTACATGCAAAAGGCAAGTGCTCAAGAAAAAGAAGGATCCCCAGCCCCGGGCGCCGTTGAAATCCGCCACACGATCTGCACCCACTGCTCGGTGGGCTGCGGGGTGCTGGCCGAAGTGCAAAACGGGGTCTGGATCGGCCAGGAGCCGGATTTTGACTCGCCCTTCAATCTGGGGTCCCACTGTACCAAGGGCGCCTCGGTCCGGGACCACGGTTTGGGGGATCGGCGGGTGAAATATCCGATGAAACTCGTTGATGGAAAATGGAAACAGCTTTCCTGGGATCAGGCCATCAACGAGATCGGAGACAAGCTGCTGGAAATTCGCGATACATCCGGACCGGATGCCGTCTTCTGGTGCGGTTCTTCCAAGGCAAGCAACGAGGGCGCTTATCTGCAGCGGAAATTTGCCGCATTTTGGGGAACGAATAATTGCGATCATCAGGCCCGTATCTGCCATTCCACAACCGTGGCCGGGGTGGCCAATACCTGGGGTTATGGGGCCATGACCAATTCCTATAACGACATGCACAACTCTAAGGCCATGTTGTTCGTCGGCAGCAATGCCGCCGAGGCCCACCCAGTAGCCATGCAGCACGTTCTGCGGGGCAAGGAAAACGGTGCTGTCATGATTGTCGTCGATCCGCAGTTTACCCGCACCGCCGCCCATGCGGACCAGTATGTGCGGCTCCGGCCCGGAACGGATGTGGCCTTTATATGGGGGCTGCTCTGGCACATATTTAAAAACGGGTGGGAGGACAAGGAATACATCCGCCAGCGTGTCTACGGGATGGATGAAGTCCTCCCGGAAATCGAAAAATGGCCGCCGGATGTGGTTGCCGATGTTACCGGGGTGCCTGAAGAACAAGTGTTTCAGGTCGCCAAAACCATGGCCGAAAACCGCCCGGGAACCATTGTCTGGTGTATGGGAGGTACCCAGCACCACATCGGCAACAACAACACCCGGGCCTATTGCATCTTTCAACTGGCGCTGGGCAACATCGGGGTGTCGGGCGGCGGCGCCAATATCTTCCGCGGCCACGACAATGTTCAGGGGGCCACGGACGTCGGCCCCAATTGTCATACCCTGCCCGGATATTACGGGCTTTCGGAAGGTGCCTGGAAACATTGGGCGCGGGTGTGGGATGTGGATTATGAATGGTTAAAGGCGCGCTTCGACATGAGCCGTCAGTACGATGCGGGCGGGGGCAAACTGGCCTACACCATGAACATACCTGGAATTCCGGTGTCCCGCTGGATCGACGGAATTTTAGAAAACAAAAACAATCTTTCGCAAAAGGATAATTTCCGCGCCGTTTTCTTCCAGGGCCATGCCTGCAACAGCCAGACCCGGGGTCCCGAGATGAAACAAGCACTGGAAAAGCTCGAGCTTGTGGTCATCTCGGATCCATATCCGACACACATGGCGGTGATGAGCGAACGTAAAAACGACACCTATCTGCTGCCCACCTGCACCCAGTTTGAAACTTACGGGTCGGTGACCGCCTCCAATCGCTCCATCCAATGGCGGGAAAAGGTGATCGAACCGATCTTTGAATCCCTGCCGGATCATGTCATTTTATACAAACTGGCCAAGAAATTCGGATTTGCCGACCAGATGTTCAAAAATATTCGGATCAACGGTGAGGAACCCCTGATCGAGGACGTGTTAAGGGAAATCAATCGAGGTACCTGGACCATCGGCTACACCGGGCAAAGTCCGGAGAGGCTGAAACTGCACACCAAACATCGAGGCACCTTCAATACCACCACCTTGAAGGCCGAAGGCGGTCCGGTGGATGGGGAGTATTACGGCCTGCCCTGGCCCTGCTGGGGTACGCCGGCAATGAAGCACCCCGGAACGCCCCTCTTATACGATCCCAGCATGCCCGTGGCGGAGGGCGGACTGACATTTCGTGCCCGCTTCGGCGTGGAGCGCGACGGCGTCAGCCTTTTGGCAGACGGCTCGTACAGCAAGGGGTCGCAAATCAAGGACGGATACCCGGAGTTCAGCGCCGACATGCTCAAGCAACTGGGCTGGTGGGACGATCTGAACCCAGATGAAAAGAAGGAAGCCGCAGGGAAAAACTGGAAGACCGATCTTTCAGGCGGTATCCAGCGGGTGGCTATTAAACACGGCTGCGCACCTTTCGGCAACGCCAAGGCGCGCTGCGTGGTCTGGACTTTTCCGGATCCGGTACCGGTTCATCGGGAACCGCTGTATACACCGCGCTACGACCTGGTCGCACGCTATCCCACCTATGGTGACCGCAAGGCCTTCTGGCGACTGCCCACCCGCTACCAATCGATTCAGGCCAAGGATTATTCCAGGGAATACCCAATTGTCTTTATCAGCGGTCGCCTGGTGGAATACGAAGGCGGGGGTGAAGAAACACGCTCCAACCGATGGCTGGCCAAGCTCCAACCGGACATGTTCGCCGAAATCAACCCGGTGGATGCCAACAACGCCGGTATCAAAGACAAGGACTGGATATGGCTGGAAGGTCCCGAAGGCGGACGCATCAAAGTGCGGGCCATGGTGACCCCGCGCGTGGCTGCCGGCGTGACCTGGACGCCGTTTCACTTCGGTGGTTGGTTTCAGGGCGAGGATCTGGTGGATCGCTATCCCGAAGGAACCGCGCCTTACGTTCGCGGCGAAGCCTGCAATACAGCCACCACCTACGGATAGTACTCGGTCACCCAAATGCAGGAGACCAAAGCCACTTTGTGCCGCATCCTGCGGGCTTGAAAGGAGTAAATAGACATGGCGCGAATGAAATTTTTATGTGATGTGGAACGATGTATCGAATGCAATGCCTGTGTGACAGCGTGCAACAACGAGCATGACGTTCCCTGGGGAATCAACCGGCGTCGGGTGGTGACCCTCAAAGACGGTGAAAAGGGCGAGAAATCCATTTCGGTGGCCTGCATGCACTGCACGGATGCGCCCTGTGCCGCAGTATGTCCAGTGGACTGTTTTTACACCACCGACGACGGTATCGTGCTGCACGACAAAGACCTTTGCATCGGTTGCGGATATTGCTTTTACGCCTGTCCCTTCGGCGCCCCGCAATATCCGCAACAGTCGGCATTCGGCGTGCGCGGCAAGATGGACAAATGCACGTTCTGTGCGGGCGGACCACCTGAAGACAATTCACAGGCCGAATTTGAAAAATATGGACGCAACCGTATCGCTGAAGGCAAGCTGCCGCTGTGCGCCGAAATGTGTTCCACCAAAGCCCTGCTGGCCGGTGACGGCGAAGTGGTATCAGAAATTTATCGGAAGCGGGTGATGAAGCGCGGCCGCCGCCCGGATACGTGGGGCTGGCAAAAGGCCTACAAGTTTTCTCCCTGAAGTGTTTTCATCGCACCGATATACGAGGGATAGCAAAATTGAATTGGCGAGGTTTTATTATATTACTGATATCGACCGTCCTATTTGTCGTCGCCTGCTATGAATCTCCTGACGTCGTTGTACACAAACCGGGCGTCTATAAAGGAGCCAGGGATCCTCTGCTGGCAAAGCAGCGATCTGCGCAGCAGCAAGAAGTACTCCGTGAAAGAGTGCTGCTGATCCAGGCCGATCGTTGATGACCGTTGATTACAGGGAAGCGGCATATCAGATTACAGCTGCACTCAACTGCCTGCAGATGAGTGGATGTGCAGGCGCGCAAGCGCAGACGAATACAATCGGGCCGATAGCGGGCAAGCACGACGCTGAAGTCGGTTCTTTTAAAAGTGCCGGGAGGAAAACCAGAAATGACAGCAACAGCAATCCAAGGCAATTTTAAGATTTCCGGGAATAGACAGCCCAGGGCCATACTTAGAAAAACACTGTTGATGCTGCTGATCAGCACTGTTGTCCTGGTGATTTTAGGATGGATAATTCATGCAGGCTTGTATGCCGCGGCTGACGCACAAAAGGAGGTGACCAATCCCCGTGCCAACTTCTGGCGGGCGGTCAGAGACGGGCAGGTCGGCGTGACAACCGTTCAGGGCCAGGAGCAGGACGTACTGATTCAAAACGGGGGAGAAAATTGGCGCCGCATTCGCAACGGCCTGGTGGCCGGTATCTCGCCCTGGCTTCTGGGGGTGGTGTTTTTCGTCATTATGCTTTTTTTCATCCTTCATGGTCCGGATAAACTCGAGGAAGCGCCCTCAGGTGAAACTCTCGATCGCTGGTCACTGCCCCATCGTCTCCTTCACTGGTACACGGCACTATTATTTATCCTCATGGGCTTGACCGGTTTGAGCATGCTGTTTGGGCGGGCAGTTCTCATCCCTGCTCTCGGCCACAGTGCTTTTGCCGGCTACATGAGCGTGGCCATTAAAATTCACAACTACGGCGGCCCGCTCTTTTTGGCCGGGCTGCTGATCGAAATCATTGCCTGGTTCAAACCCAATATCCCAAAAAAAATTGATCTCGATTGGTTCAAATCCCTGGGCGGCATGCTCGGCAAAGGGCCGCGGCCGCATGCCGAAAAAATCAACGCAGGCTCTAAAGGCTGGTTTTGGTTCATGGTTTTGGCCGGCTTGACTGTCGGCATCACCGGTTTGATTTTGGATTTCCCGGAGTTCGGACAGTTGCGCTGGTTGATGCAGGTGGCCCATGTGATTCATGCATCCATAGCCGTTGTTTTTATCACAGGGTCTTTGGGCCATATCTACCTTGGGAGCATCGGTGCCCAGGGCACCTTTGAAAGCATGTGGCGCGGTAAGGTGAGCGTTCAATGGGCCAAACAGCACAACGATTTATGGTATGCAGAATTGATTAAGGCCGAGTCGGCGAAAAGCGGGCCATCGTGATCAGAGCAGCGTTGCATTCGTTAACAGCGAAGCAAAAAAGCTGAGGGGACATCATCCTTTCAAGATAAAATCACCTGATTTTGACCCCTTTACTGATCATTCGATTTATGGGACGCCTTTGCCAAAATTAGGGGTGACCCATTAAATCTTGACGGGGTTGTTGCCCCAATCAGATTGTTAATAAGCTGATCTAATAAATGGTCT
>JAFDCJ010000425.1 GCA_019312835.1 Deltaproteobacteria bacterium | reverse complement strand
GAAAAATCCCGTCTGCCGGAAAGGTTTGTGGACCTTAGCGCGGCCTTGATGGAAGCGTTTTTCGAGCGCTATGATAAGCCTCTGGCGGACAATCCGGCGGCCGATAACCCTTTCAGAAGAATTTTCAGAGAAGAAGTCGACTTGGGTAAAGAGGAGCTCAAGCTGATGCTGGCAGAAATTTATGCCGCCAATTTTAGCGAAACAGAGCTCAGGCAAATTTTGAATTTCTTTAACTCGTCGGCCGGAAGGGCGTGGCTGGAAAAGCAACCGATTCTGGAAACGGAAGCTGAGCAGATCGGACTGGAATGGTCGCGGTTGCTGACCCAGAAGGTGCTGAAAAGATTTGAAGGGGTCACGGGCGAGAAATTCTAGCCACTATCTCATTAAATCGAAAACGGTCAATCGAAATGAACCAAAGACAACAGCGCCCCGACACACCTTTTAGTGAAGCCTGTCAGAGAATCCTGGCAGATTTACCGTTGGCCATTGGCGTGGCCTACAAGGTGCTGGACTGTGGCTGCGCCCTGCTGTGCGGCATGTCGGCCGGAGGTGATCCGATCGGCAGCCTGCAGCACATCTCGGGCCAGCCGATAAAAAAAGGGGCCAGAATCCCTATTTGTCTGAGATGCAAAAAGGACAATGGCTTAGACCGGGTGGTCTGGGAGGGAATCTACTGGCCCGGCTCGCAACAGGAATGGCCCGAAAAAGACCTGCGGATTTCAATCGGCCGCAAGGTTTTCGGTCCGGGATACATGGAGCCTGACTAACCCCCCATTTTGCGTTTTTCGCAGAATGAGGGGTCCTATTTTCAGCAGATGTAAGCCACCGAATGCAGCCAGTGGGTTATTGCGCCGAAACCGCTGCCGGATCCAGGGGGGAGCCGGGTGGATAGGCCCTGGCGCCCAGCTCGCGATCCAACATTAACAGCGCGGATTTATCCTCACCGATCATGGCAAGTTCATCGGCAACTTTCCCCGCTGACGCTTCTTCTTCAATCTGTTCATCTGTGAACCACGCCAGCAACGGCTCAGACGCATAATCCTTTTCTTCCCTTGCAATGGAGGTCAGATCATTGATCTTACCGCTGATAAATTTTTCGTGCTCCAGAGCATCCTGAAAGGCCTCGAGCGGGGAACTCCATTCGGTCTTCAATTGCTGCAAATCCTGCAAAACAACTTTGCCGTCGCGATCGATTAAATGCTCCATAAATTTCATGGCATGGATCATCTCCTCATGGGCCTGGGCGCGCATCCAATGCCCCATGCCGTCCAGGCTATTGCTATGAAAATAGGCCGCCATCGACAGATAAATGTAATAAGACTCCAACTCATTTTTGATCTGGTCGTTGATGGCCGCGTTTAACCTTTCTCCGATCATCACTGGACTCCTTTCAAATACTTATTTTTTCAACTTGGTAAATTTGGCCCCTTTTAGCGAGAGGTCTGCAATTAATCCTTTGACATCAAAGACAAAACCGACAATCGGATCCTTGATCGTCCGTGTATCCACGCGTTCTCCGGCGCCGATGGTAATCAGGGCGATATTGCCGTCAACGCCCGCCTCCCAGCCGTCACTGGCCCGGAATCCGTTCAGGGCCTCCTGGGTCATGAAGGCAATGATGATGTCCTTGGCCTGGGCCCCAATCTGAAGTCCGAAGGACCCGGAGACAATGTTGTAATAAGCCGCGGTTTTGCCGCCGATTCTCAGGGCGCCCTCACCATACTCGCCTCCGACAATAAAGGCGGCCTTTTTCACATTGGGCATTACCAGCAGTCCCTTGGCCCCGCGGGCAAACTCCTTGGCGCCCTCCACCTGGTTGTAAAACCGTTTCATGGCGACGTTCACGCTTACATCGATCTCTGCAGCAGAAGCACCCATGGCGTTTTCAGTAAAACCAAGGCTTGATGCCAGCAGCAAAATGATCGCCGGCCACCAAAATTTCAAACCGCTGAGCGCTGGATGAATTGACCTCGAATGCATGGCGTTCTTCTCCTCCCTGTTGGATTAAACATTGACCGTTGCTGGACGGAATCCGGCGACGCCCCCGCCTGCAGGGTGTCCGGCAATCCGGCGTTTGACAGTCAAATTAAGCATTGATGAAAAAATTGCAATACCCTTCAATTTGGGATCTTGCCGTCTATAACCGCTTGGCAGGAAAACAGGGTGGATTGGGACGGGCTGGCTTTATCAGAACGATGCTGGCGCCACGGCTATTCCGAAATCGTCGTAAAAAGCTCCTTGGGATCAGCGATGCCCTCGAGCTGTTCGATATGACGCTTCTCTTCGTCGATTATCTTCTGCAGGGATTGACGCGCCGCCGGTTCTTCCACAAAGGGTTTTAACACTTCGTAAAAGATGATCGAATCCTTTTCAAATTCGATAAAGATCTGGATCAGGTCATCCCCGTTGTCGATGGTTGAGAAATCAACATCCTTGAGGGAAAAATTTTTTTCTCCCAGCATTTCATTAAAGAGTTCCCGGCTCATTTCTTCGGCAAACGGGTTGTCACTCCTGGTTTCCAGCTTGTGCTTCAACTCGGCGAACCAGTCAGCATGCTTTAATTCTTCTTCGGCCATCCACTCCAGCAGCGGAACAAGGTTGGGATCGGCCACCTTTGTGATGGCGTCACGGTAGACGGCTTCGCCGTTTTTTTCCAGCTTTATTGCCAGATCGAGTATTTCCTTGGCCGAAAACAATTGGGGTTTGCTCCTTGCGATAAAGGCGATGGTTCCCATAGAGTAAAGCCAATAAAGAAAATAAAGTCAAGCACTATCCTTTTTATTTGACGGCCGTTGTTGGTAGCTGCTACCCTAGTTGCCGGCAAGATGACGACGAACCCAAACACAGCGCAATCTATCGCCGAGGCTGCAACCGTAATCCTCACCCGCGAAAGGGCAGGCAGACTTCAGATCTATCTTCTCCAAAGAAGCGCCCAAAGCGGGTTTATGGCGGGCAATTATGTCTTCCCCGGGGGGACGCTGGACCCTGAAGACCGGGATACCCGTCTATTTGCCATGCACAGCGACCTGGATCTCAGCACGATCGCAAATCGGTTCGGCGGAGACCTGAGCGCCGAAAGGGCCCTGGCTTTTTGTGTCGCCGCCATTCGCGAGACCCTGGAGGAGGCCGGCGTCTTTCTTGCGCACCATGAGGTAAATCCCGAACAGAAGCTGTCACAGGTATGCGATTTGCGCCTGACAGCCAGTCTGGAAAAGAACTGGCTCGCAAAGCTTGTCGCCGGCACCGGGTGGCGCCTGAACTTAACCGCGCTGTCACGCTGGTCGCACTGGATAACACCGGCGCAGATGAAGCGTCGCTACGACACCCGCTTTTTCCTGGCCGACATGCCGGCTGGTCAATATTGCCAACCCGATAGCTGTGAGACGTTACAGGGATTGTGGATCGCCCCCGGAGAGGCCCTGGCAGGCAACCTGGACGGGACAATCCCCTTGAGCCCGCCAACACTTGTGACCTTGCACGAGCTTTCAAGATATCGAAATCTATCGGGTCTGCAGGCAGACGCCCGCCACAGATCCTGGGGACCGGCATTTTCTCCCCGGCTGGTACCGTTGGCCAAAGGGGCTGTCATTGTCGAGCCCTGGGATCCGCAGTACCGCGAAACAGAAATCCGCATTGACCTCAAGCAACTGCCGACTGCCGTCCTACCGGTGGAAGAACCTTTCTCAAGAATCTGGTATGACGGGCGGCTCTGGCGGCCAATTCGAGCCTAAAAACCTTCGGATTCATCCAATTGCAGACAGGTTTCAATCAACAGAGGACAGAGGAAAAGACAGAAAACGGATGATACCGTGCTCACTGTTGCCACCGCCCATGCCCTGATACAAGATGCGGATTATGCCGCGGCCTATCGTGAGTTCGGCCGCCGTTATCCCGCAGCCGGCTGCGGCGGAACTTTTGTAAGCTGGCTGATGAGTGATGACGCACCACCGTACCATAGTTGGGGCAACTGTTCGGCCATGCGGGTCAGCCCGGTGGGTTTTGCCGGAAATTCCCTGGAAGCTGTCCTGGCAGAGGCCGCCAAAAGTGCCGCTGTCACGCATAACCATCCCGAAGGCATCAAAGGTGCCCAGGCGGTGGCGAGCGCGGTCTTCATGGGGCGCTGCGGCAGAACCAAGGAAGAGATTCGCGCTTTGATCAGTGATAGGTCCGGATATGATTTAACCCCGACCATTGACCAAATACGCCCCGGTCGGACACAGGTCGCATGGTGTGCCCGACGCCGACGGTCACCCGATAGCTATTGCGTTAAAGAGCATAAGCCGCTAATATTAAGCGTTAACCTATAAAGGGGGGAATCGCTTTGAGGCTGAAATCTACCGGCGTTATGTTCGTCTTCCTGTTGCTGTCCGTCACCACCGGCCCGGCCCAGGAGCTTACCATTATCAGCGAAGACAATCCGCCGTTTAACTATCTTGAAAACGGTGTCTTCACCGGATCGTCCACCGAAGTCGTGCGCGAAATTACGCGCCGTCTAAACCTGCCAGCCGAAATTAAGGTATTTACCTGGGCCCGGGCTTATCAGCTGGCCCTGACCCAGCCCAATGTGGTCCTTTTTTCAACCGCGCGCACCCAGGAACGGGAAAATCTGTTTCACTGGGTTGGGCCGATCTACAAAGTGCGCTTTGGCTTTTACGCCCGCCGGGGATCAGGACCCTATCCGACCTGTCTGGCTGATGCCCAAAAAGTCAGAGCCATCGCCACCTACAAGGATGACGTCAGGGAGCAGCTTCTCAAATCCTTGGGGTTCACCAATCTGGACAGCTCCAAATCACCTGCCAGCAATCTGAAAAAGTTGCTTTCCGGCCGTGTGGACCTGTGGCTCTACAGTAACCTGGGCGTAAGATCGATTGCCAAACGGATCGGCATCGACCCGGACGAAGTGGAGCTCGTTCTGCCTTTCAAAGATAACGACGCCTATATCGCCATCTCCAGGGGCACGCCGCAGGCCGTGGTTGACCAGTGGCAGGCCGCCCTGGATAATATGAAGCGCGAGGGCGTCTTTGAAAAGATCAGCAAACAATGGCTGCCGGATGAAAGTATCCCCAAAATTCGACCGTTGGTATCCAAATCAGAATTGGCGGCGTTGAAGTTGAATATTTACACCGAAAACTCCCCGCCCGCCAATTATCTGGAAAACGGCTTGTTAAAAGGTTTGTCGGTTGACATTGTCCGCGAGATTTTACGGCGCCTCGATATGCCGGACAACATCCAGGCCGTGCCCTGGGCCAGGGGGTACACCCTGGCCCTGACCCAGCCCAACGTGGCCCTGTTTTCCACCACCCGCCTGCCCCAGCGGGAGAAATTGTTCAAATGGGTGGGGCCCCTGTACTCCCAGACCTGGGGATTTTATGCCAGCAAGGACTCGGCCTTAAACATCACCTCCCTGGCTCAGGCCAAAACCGTGCCCCGCATCGGAACCTATCACAAAGATGCCAAGGAGCAGTATCTGCTGACCAACGGATTTCGCAACCTGGTCAGCACCAACAAGAATCTAAGCAATATTCGCCACATCATGGACGGAACCATCGATCTGTGGGTCAGTTCAGATTTTAACATGCCGTACCTGGCCAGGCAGGCCGGGATCAATCCCGACCGGCTGAAACTGGTCCTGCCATTTAAACGGGTCCAAAATTATATTGCCTTTTCGATTAAGAGCCCTGAATCATTGGTGACCCTGTGGCAGCAGACCCTGGATGAATTAAAACAGGATGGCACCTACGACCGCTTGTGTGCCCGATAAACCGGTTGGGTAATAGCTTATCGCCCAAAGGAATTGGATTTTTCAGACGATCAAATATGATCCTTCCGCCGCAAGGAGAAGATTGTGGAAAATGCGGATCGCATGACATCCCCAAAAATCGGTCAACTGTTCGGGCGGCGATCGCTGTCCAAAGAACTGGCCGTCAGCCTTATTCTGGTGTTGATTTTGTTCCAGGGCGTCTTGTTGGCGTATGCTTACAGCCGGCAGTCGCGCTTTCTGATGCAGGAGCTCGAGAAGAATGCGGATGATTACGCAGAAAAACTCAGCGAAGTGCTGGTGGTACCCCTGTGGGATTATGATGACGAGCAAATCGGCAAAGTCGGTTTATCCTTTCTGCAAAGCGATGTGATCGACGGAATTCACATAAAAGATGCAAGGGGCAAAACGCTGTTTAGGGCCGTCGGCCGGCAGAGCACCGAGGGCGTGCTGAACCGCAGCGTTGCCATCACTTACAGGGATCAGGTGATCGGCTATGCGGATCTGGTCTTCTCATTGGGCACGATCAACAAGGATCTGTCCTGGCTGCGCAACACCATCCTTATGGTCCTGGTTCTCTCACTGGCCGTGATCTTTTTTACCGCCAGAATCCTTTTGCGCGTATTTATGCGCAAGCCGCTCGACATTCTCCAAAACGGCATCGACCGGGTCGCTCAAGGAGACTATGCCTATGAATTTGATGAGATTCATCACATCGAGCTTACCGGTATTGCCCAACGGATCAAAGAAATGGCAACCGATATTCAGGCCCGAGAAACTTCTTTGCAGGTTATTAACAAAGAACTGCAAACTGAGATAACCGTGCGCAAACATGCCGAAGCAAAAATTCGCGAAAATGAAGAAAAATTGCGCAAAGCCCAGAAGATGGAGGCGATCGGAACCCTGGCCGGCGGTGTTGCCCACGATTTGAACAACGTGCTATCGGGCCTGATCAGCTATCCGGAGCTGATTTTGATGGACCTCCCCGAAGACAGCCCCTTGAAACCCTCCGTTATGGCCATCAAAAAGTCAGGCGAAAAAGCGGCCAACATCGTTCAGGACATGTTAACCCTGGCCCGCAGAGGCGTGGCCGTTGCGGAGGTGGTCGACCTCAATGATATCATCACGGACTACCTGAAAAGTCCTGAATGTGAAACACTGAAACAGACCCATCCCGGCGTAACCCTTGACGTCAAACTTGACCCCGATCTTCTGGGAACCAAAGGTTCCCCCGTGCACCTGTCCAAAACCATCATGAATCTGGTCTCCAATGCCGCCGAAGCCTTGGTTGACGGCGGGACGGTTTCGATCACAAGCGAAAATTGCTATATCGACCAACCGATCAGCGGCTATGACGACATCGAAGAGGGCGATTACGTCAAGCTGACCGTCAGCGATACCGGTATCGGAATGGCGGCCGAGGATATCGAACGAATTTTTGAGCCGTTTTACACCAAGAAGGCCATGGGAAGAAGCGGCACCGGCCTGGGAATGGCGGTTGTCTGGGGAACGGTCAAAGACCACAATGGCTATATAGATATTCAAAGCACCGAAGGCAAGGGAACCACGATTTTTGTTTATCTGCCTGCCTGCCGGCAACCTTCGGCCGGCAAGGCACCCCGGCGTTCCATAGAAGACTACAGGGGCCAGGGCGAATTTTTACTGGTTGTAGACGATGTCAAGGACCAGCGTGAAATTGCTGCTGGAATTCTAACGAGGCTGGGTTACAAGGTAGCGGCGGTGGCCAGCGGCGAAGCGGCCGTTGACTACCTGAAATCCCGGGCGGCGGACCTGCTTATTCTGGATATGATCATGGACCCCGGTATGGACGGTCTGGCGACCTATAAACAAATCCTTCAACTCCATCCCACCCAAAAAGCCATCATTGCCAGCGGCTATTCGGAATCCGAGCGTGTCAAGGAAGCCCAAAAACTAGGTGCCGGTGCCTATGTCAAGAAGCCTTATTTGATGGAAAAATTAGCGATTGCCGTCAGAGAAGAGCTGGACCGGTAGCTGACATTATGGGTAATTTACCCCTGGACCGTCCCCACCTTCCATCGGTCTTCATCGGCTGTCTTGACTGCCGCTTGTCAAGTGATTGACGGCAAATATTGCCGCTGTGGTCATCACGGCTAAAGAATCCGCCTCTAACAATCTGAAACCACTCTGATAATTTTTTCCACCACGTTGGCATTCTGTTTGCATCTTTTAATTTGAAGCCATTAAAAGGCCACCCGTTCAATCCCACAGCAGGAGCTGAAAATGATAAAAATTTTATATATGGCACTGCTTTTGTCGGCCCTGGGTCTGTCCCTGGGGGCACTCTGGCTGGCCGTAAAAGAATTATTGTCAGATTAGAAGCGATCCGTAAATTGGACACCCGGCAGCTTCAAAAAAAGGCGGATACCCTATCCCCTACCGGTATCGTTAAGAGGATTCGAAGCGATTGCCAATTATGAGAATTCGCTTTTCCAAGGCCATGGATCCGTCGAAGTTCCTGTTGCCGCCCTCCCTTTTTGAGCAGATCCACCCTTCAATTGTTTCATTATTCAAAATTCGGGTTGAAAACCATTAATATATTTGTAAAAATAGTAAAGTTGG
>JAFDCJ010000424.1 GCA_019312835.1 Deltaproteobacteria bacterium | reverse complement strand
CCTGTATCGGCCTGAGAGGTGTTCGGGGAAAGCGGTCCAGGAAAACCGCCTTTCGGGTCATGATCCCTATCCCCGGAAAATGTGACAAAATGTGACAAAAATTGTTTTTCTTGAATAAATCCCTTATATAGTTTATACAGACCCTTTGTAATGAAATCAACAATTTAAACAATATTGGATAGTTACGAAATCTCTCTTTATCCGGTATGCCACCGGAAACCAAATGAAAGGATGTTTGTATCATGGAAAGAACACTATCGATTATAAAGCCTGATGGGGTAAAGCGCGGTCTTATCGGCGAGGTTGTCCGGATGCTCGAGCAGAACAATCTGGAAATTGTCGCCATGAAGATGCTGCATATGACCAAGCAGCAGGCCGAGGGATTTTATGCGGTGCACCGCGAAAGGCCCTTTTTTCAGAGTCTGACTGATTTTATGAGCTCGGGTCCGGCCATTGTCATGGTTCTGCAAGGCGAAAACGTGATTGCCCGCTATCGCGAGTTGATGGGGGCCACCAACTACAAGGAAGCCGCCGAGGGGACGATTCGAAAGGCATTCGCCACCGACATCGAGCAGAACGTCGTGCACGGCTCCGATGCACCGGAAACGGCCGCCTTCGAAATATCATACTTTTTCAGTCAGTTGGAAATTTTATAGTCTGAGCTTTTCTAAAGGAGACGCGGCTCTGAACGTACCCGCCCGCCTCGCATCGCTCGCATTGCGGGCGCGTCAAGCCCGGATGAGATCACGCCGCACGATGGTGTCTGTATCTAGCTGGGTTGTTGCTCGCCGCAGGCAAACGAATTTTTTTAATCCGTGTTCATCTGTGTTGATCCGTGTCCCAAATAAAATACGAAGTGGCGCATGCCCGCTAAATTAAACCTCAAGAATATCGCCATCGTTTTAACCGGTACGCGCTACCCTGAGAACATCGGGGCCGCGGCCAGGGCCATGCTCAACATGGGCATCGAGCGTCTGATTCTGGTGGACCCTCAAAATTACGACCTGGCGCGAATCAACAAGATGGCCACCCACGCGGCATCGGTGGTGGTCGAAAAGATGGAGGTATATAATACCCTGCAGGAGGCGCTGGCCGACTTCCACTACGTGGTCGGCACCACGGCCCGTCTGGGCGGCCAGCGCAAAGTCGTCAGCTCGCCGGCCAAACTGGCTCAAAAGCTTGTTCCCCTGTCCGATCAAAACCGGATTGCCGTCCTGTTCGGACCCGAGGACCGCGGTCTTTCCAACGTGGATATACGCTCCTGCCATATCCTGGTGAACATACCCACGGCCGAGTTTTCTTCACTCAACCTGGCCCAGGCGGTTATGGTGATGTGCTATGAGATGTTTCGCTTCAGCCTGGATAAGCCTGCTGAATTTTTGCCGCGCCTGGCCAACCAGCATGAGCTCGCCGCCATGTATGACCAGCTCAAAGAGGTGCTGATGCGCATCAGTTTCATCAACCCGGATAATCCGGATTATTTTATGAACAACCTGCGCCACTTTTTTGCCCGCATGCAATTGCGCGCCAAGGAAGTTCAGATAATCCGCGGTATATGTCGCCAGGTGAACTGGTACGGCAAGAAGTGCTACAAAGACGGGTTGCAGGATAGGAAAACTGATACCGAAGGTTAACTAGCTCAGTGGGGCTAGAATCATTCCCTTGTTATTCGTTATTAGGGTAAAAGGTATGAATCCTGTTCTATATTATATTGTGAGTTATTGCTTTATCAGGGGCTTGCGGTCTTCTTCAAATAACAATTAACGATTAACAGACAACTGCTGATTGAACGTTTATCGCTCAAGCAGACCCACCAGAGCGTCGCCCATTGCGGCGGTGCCAACGGTCTTGTCCCGATCCACTGCGATATCCGCCGTATGAATGCCGGCGGCGAGTGCGTCGGCCACGGCCTTTTCGATCGCCACGGCGGCATCTTCGAAACCAAAGCTGTGCCGCAGCATCAAGGCGGCGGACAGAATCTGGGCCAGCGGGTTGGCAATGCCCTGTCCGGCTATATCAGGGGCCGAGCCGCCCGCCGGTTCAAACAGCCCGAAGCTATCCGCGTTGATGCTGGCCGATGGCAACAGCCCCATGGAGCCGGTCAGCATGGCGCATTCATCCGAAATAATGTCACCGAACATATTACCGCACAACAGGACGTCAAACTGATGGGGATCTTTGACCAGCTGCATGGTGGCGTTGTCGATATATAAATGGTTCAGTTCCACATCGCTGTATTTCTTGCCGACTTCGGTGACAACATCGCGCCACAGCACCATAGAGGTCAGCACATTCGCCTTGTCGATCGAGGTGACCCGTTTGCGTCTGATGCGGGCAGACGCAAAGGCCACTTCGGCTATTCTTTCGATTTCCCGGCGGCTGTATACCATGGTGTCAAAGGCTTTTTCATCGGCCCCTTGCCCCTCGCGGCCTTTGGGCTGACCGAAGTAGATGCCGCCGGTCAGCTCCCGGATGCAGAGGATATCAAAGCCGTCTTTTACAATGTCCGCGCGCAGGGGACTGGCACCCACCAGTGCCCGAAAGACTTTGGCCGGCCTCAGGTTGCAAAACAGCTCGAAATGCTTTCGCAGCGGGAGCAGGGCGGCGCGTTCGGGCTGTTCTTCCGGCGGCAGCGACTCCCACCTGGGGCCGCCCACCGAACCGAACAATATGGCGTCGCTATCCTCACACAGCGTTAAGGTCTGATCCGGAAGGGCGGTGCCGTGTTTATCATAGGCGATCCCGCCTACGTCGCCAAATTCATACGTTAACGCCAGTTTGAATTTCCTGCTGACGGTATCGAGTATTTTGACCGCCTCCTGCATAACTTCGGGGCCAATGCCGTCGCCGGGAAGAATTGCAATTTTTTTCATAATCTCCAGTCCGTTTTAGATAATAGTTAAATAGTTGAATCGTCAAATAGTTGATTAGGATATACGATAAGGACGAAGTGACGAGTGACAAGTAAATAGTAACAAGTGACGAGTAAATAGTAACAAGTGACAAGTAAATAGTAACGGGCATCGAACATCCGGCAATTATCATTCCGCATTCCGCAATCCCCATTCCAAATTTAACGCGAAAGTCGTCTTAAAAATAGTAGCTTTCGTTCAAGGGCCCCGCTATCGCGGGATGACATGTCTAATCTTAATAGATTATGGTACGCCTCAAGGCCGTCGATTTGGTTTAAAAGCGGAGCATACACGTTAGTACGTGAGCATTTTAAACCAAATCGTATGCAGCTTTGAAAATTAAAATCGATGCTGTATCAGGCTTTGCGTGTTAAGGCAGCCCCTGGGCGAAAGATGCATTTCCGGCATAGCTGGATGACCCATCGATTTTTATAAAAAAGTAGTGGGCCTTTTAAGATGGCTTTCAGTCGGTGTCCGTTTTCAGGACTGCCAGGAACGCCGACTGGGGAATCATGACCTGCCCGACCATTTTCATCCGCTTTTTGCCCTTTTTCTGTTTTTCCAGCAGTTTGCGTTTGCGCGTGACGTCTCCGCCGTAGCACTTGGCGGTGACATCTTTGCGAAAGGCGGATACGGTTTTGCGGGCGATAATGTTGCCGCCGATGGCGCCCTGGATGGCGATTTTAAACATCTGCCGGGGTATCTCATCGCGCAGCTTTTCGCAGGCCAGACGTGCCCGGGCCACGGCGTTATCCCTGTGCACGAGTTGCGACAGGGCATCGACCCGCTCGCCATTGATGAGAATATCCAACTTGACAAGATCGGTCTCCCGGAAGTCGATGATATCGTAGTCAAACGAGCCGTATCCCTGGGTGACGGATTTAAGCTTGTCATAGAAATCATAGATGACTTCGGCCAGCGGGATCTCGAAGATCATTTCGAGCCGATCGCTGGTCAGATACTGATAATTCTTGTTGATGCCCCGCCGATCGAGGCACAGCTTCATCACCGCTCCCATGTAGCGGTCCGGCACGATAATGGCGGCACGAATAAAGGGCTCGCGGGTGGATTCGATCAGGGTCGGGTCGGGATACAGCGCCGGGTTGTCGATGATCGTGATCGTTCCATCGCTCATGGTCAGTTCATATTGGACCGAAGGGGCGGTGAGAATCAGTGATAGATCATATTCGCGCTCGAGCCGCTCCTGGACCACCTCCAGGTGCAGCAATCCCAGAAAGCCGCAGCGAAAACCAAATCCCAGTGCCACCGACGTGTCTTTTTCATAGATCAGGGCGGCGTCGTTTAGCTTCAATTTTTCAAGGGCCGTGACCAGATCTTCATAGCCATCCGATGCCACAGGGTAGATGGAGGAGAAAACCACCGGTTTGGCTTCTTTGAAACCGGATTTGGGCGTGTCGCAGGGTCTGGCTTTTAAGGTGATCGTGTCCCCGCAGCGGGTGTCGCTGACAGTTTTGATTCCGGCAGTCAAATATCCCACCTGGCCGGCCTCGAGCTGTTTTTGCTTGATCATTTCAAGTTGAAACACACCGACCTCTTCAACTTTGTAGACCGCGTTGTTGGACATAAACTTGATCACGTCCCCGGCGCTGATTCTGCCGTCGAAAACGCGAAAGTGCACGATGGTGCCGCGATAGGGATCATAGTGCGAATCGAAAATCAGGGCTTTGAGCGGTTTGGCTGGATCCCCGGAGGGCGGCGGCAGTTTTTTCACAACCGCCTCCAGGACTTCCCCGATACCAATGCCTTCCTTGGCGGAAATTTCAATGGCGTCCGCCGGATCGAGGCCCAGATCCTCTTCGATCTGCCCTTTTACCCGATCGATATCGGCCGATGGCAAATCGATCTTATTGATGACGGGGATAATCTCCAGATCATGTTCCATGGCCAGGTACAAATTGGCCAGGGTTTGGGCTTCTACCCCCTGTGTGGCGTCGATAACCAGCAGGGCTCCCTCGCAGGATGCCAGAGACCGTGATACCTCGTACGTAAAGTCCACGTGACCGGGGGTGTCGATGAGATTCAAATAATAGGTTTTGCCGTCTTCAGCGATATAGGGCAGGCATATGGTCTGGCTTTTAATCGTGATTCCCCGCTCTCTTTCGATATCCATCGTATCGAGAATCTGGTCCTGAAATTCCCGATCCGATATGATCCCCGCGGTTTGAATGAGGCGGTCTGACAGCGTGGATTTGCCGTGGTCAATGTGAGCGATGATACTGAAGTTTCTTATGTTTTGCATGTGTAAATACGGGTTCAAAGGTTCAGGGTTCAGGGTTTCGGGCTGGTTTTGAAAAGTTGGTTTTTAAGGTTCCTGATTTGGCGCTCCGGCTTGTTAAGGTAGCGTGTCATGAATGATCCTTATCCTTACCGGCTGCAGATCATCGGTCTTTAACCTTTGAACCCAGAACGCTGAACCCGGAACCCAAAACCGGAATCAACTTGACACCTGAATCCATATTGATTGGTGAAATTATATAGTATTGAGTTTGTTCCTATTCTTAAAAGACGGTTGACACTCGCGTAAATTCCAGATATAATTACTCATAATAATCAATAAATTTAGACTTTTATCAATTTTTTAAAGATACTGTCAAGTCGGCTTTCAGTTCTTTTAGTCAAACCGGACTTTCCCATGGCATCAGCTAAATCCAAAGCTCAGATCTTAATCGTAGATGACGATGTTGCTGTGCGCACTACGATGAATGAGTACATCAACACGGCCGGGTTTGCGTCCGATGCGGTTTCCTGTGCCGAGGAAGCCCTGGAACTGTTGGAAAAAAAATCATTTCATGTCGTTATCACCGACATCATTCTGCCCGCCATGGGCGGTCTGGATTTGACCAAAATTATCAAAAAGGACAAGGATGCCGATGTCATCGTGATGACCGGTTACAGCGATGACTATTCCTATGAAGAGGCGATTAATATCGGCGCCAGCGATTTTGTCATCAAACCGGTTCGTCTCGAAGAGCTCTTGCTGCGATTAAAACGCGTGTTAAAAGAGCGCGACCTCACCAAAGAGCGCGTCCGCATGATGGAAAAGCTGCAGAGGCTCGCCGTTACCGACGGTCTGACCAAGCTTTACAACTCAAGGTCCTTTTATTCCCAGCTTGAGACGGAGGTCGACCGCTTCAATCGCTACAAACATCCTCTCGCACTGCTGCTGCTGGATCTGGATCACTTCAAAGATTACAATGACACATACGGGCATCTTGAAGGGGATAAAATCCTGGTTCGATTCAGCCAGATCATTAAATCCTGCCTGCGGGCCAATGATACGGCCTACCGCTACGGAGGAGAGGAATTCACCGTCATCTTACCGGAAACCGGCGGCGAAGAAGCCAGGACAGTTGCCCAGCGTATCCGAGCGGCACTGGAGGCCGAGCGGTTTTCGCCCGTAAACGGCAAGAACGTTAAACTTACCATCAGCATCGGTGTCACCGAATATCAAGCCAAGGAAGAACTGTCCACCTTCATCCAGCGAGCCGACCGCGCCATGTATCGTTCCAAACAAAAGGGCCGCAACATGGTGTCCATGCTCTGCGCCGAACCCCCCGCAGATTCCACAAAAACAGCAGACGCGCCGCAGGTGACCAATCCAAAGTAATTGGTAACGAGTGACGAGTAAATAGTAACGAGTTTAGAATCTTCTGCAACCCGCAGCCCGCAATTCGAAACCCGTTACCCGCACCCCGTAACGCGCAACCCGAACTATGTTTCAGCTGATTTGATTTTATCGAGATTGGTCTGGATTTTTTGCTGCTTTTCCAGCAAAGCGCTCTGCTTTTGCCGCACCTTCTCGATAACGTCTGCCGGGGCTTTGCTTAAAAAGCCGTCATTTACCAGCTTCTTGGCGACCGTCGCCAGCTCCGTGCCTAGCTTTTGAATTTCTTTTTCCAGGCGGGTGGTTTCTTTGGCAAAGTCGATGATTCCCTCCAGGGAAACATAGATCGAAGCCCGGCTGATCACTGCTGTGGCAGATGATTTGGGCTTCGACCCGATTTCAGCCACGGACAGGGCGTCGAGCCGAGCCAGATTGATGATCAGGTCCTGGTGGGCGGTGATTATCTGCCGGGCCTGGTCATCTTCGGACTGAACCTGGGCCTGCAGAGCCAAGGACGGCGCAATATTCATCTCGCCCCGCACATTGCGAATACCGGTAATCACTTCCATCAAAAGGGCCATTTCAGTCTCTGCATCCGGATACCGGAAAGCCTCGGCGGCGTCGGCAGGATGCGCTGCCAGCATGATGGAGCCTTCGGTACCGGGCATATGCAGCCAGATTTCTTCGGTTACAAATGGAATGAATGGGTGCAGGAGCGTAAGGGTATCGCGCAGCACCCGCCAGAGCACGGCGCGGGTTGCCTCCGCCTTTGCCTGCCCTTCCTTATCGTAAAGAGCCGGTTTGACGGCTTCCAGGTACCAGTCACAAAATTCATGCCATACAAAATTATAGATGGCGCCGGCGGCTTCATTGAAGCGGTAGCTGTCCAGGGCGGCGGTGACGTCGGCGGCAGCCTGCTGCAGGCGGGATAAAATCCATTTGTCCGGCAGGGAGATGTTTTCAACGTCGATCGTTTCGTGCCCGCGATCCAGATGCATCAGGGCAAACCGGGCGGCATTCCAGAGCTTATTGATAAAGTGCCGGTAGCCGTCGACCCGTTTTTCAGACATTTTGATATCACGGCCCTGGGCGGCAAAAGCGGCCAGGGTAAAGCGGAACGCATCCGTGCCGTAGCGTTCGATGACATCCAGCGGATCGATCACGTTGCCCTTTGACTTACTCATCTTCTTGCCGGCCTCATCGCGCACCAGGGCATGCACATATACGTCTTTAAAGGGGACATCCTTCATGAAATGGATGCCCATCATCATCATGCGGGCCACCCAGAAAAACAGGATGTCGAATCCGGTCACCAGCACCGAGGTGGGGTAAAAGGTTTTCAAAAGCGGCGTTTCTTCCGGCCAGCCCATGGTCGAAAAAGGCCACAAGGCCGAGCTGAACCAGGTGTCGAGCACATCGGTTTCCTGCACCAGGCTTTTGCTGTCGCAGGCCCGGCAGGCCTGGGGGGCCTCCATGGCCACCATCACTTCGCCGCACGCATCGCAGGTCCAGGCCGGAATCTGGTGCCCCCACCAAATCTGGCGCGACACGCACCAGTCGCGAATGTTATTCATCCAGTCATAATAGGTGTTGGTCCACATATCCGGGATGATACGGGTCTCACCGCTTTCAACCGCGGCGATCGCTTTTTCGGCCAGGGGCTTGACGCGTACAAACCATTGTTTGGACAGGTTTGGTTCGACAACCGTCTTGCACCGGTAGCAATGGCCCACGCTGTGCTGGTAGGGTTCAATCTTAATCAGCAATCCCTGGTCTTCAAGGTCCTTAACCACAGCCTTGCGGCATTCAAAGCGATCCAGCCCCTCATAGGGACCGGCTTCGGCGGTCATATCGCCGTTGTCACTGATGACTTTGATGCTGGCAAGGTTGTGGCGGGCGCCGATTTCAAAATCGTTGGGATCGTGGGCCGGGGTGATTTTAAGCCCGCCGGTGCCAAATGACCTGTCGACATAGCTGTCTCTGATGATGGGAATTTCCCGGTTCATCAACGGCAGGATGACGGATTCGGCTTCAACGCCCTGGTAGCGCTCATCTTCGGGGTGCACCGCCACGGCGGTGTCGCCCAGCATGGTTTCCGGGCGTGTGGTTGCCACCACAATGCCGCCGGCGCCATCCGGGTAGGGATAGCGTATATGGTACAGGTGGCCGTCATGATCTTCATGCTCGACCTCGAGATCTGCCAGGGCCGTATGACAGCGGTGGCACCAGTTGATGATGTAATTTCCGCGATAGATAAGACCCTCTTCGTAAAGTCGGACAAATACCTTGCGCACGGCCAGGGACAGCCCCTCGTCCATGGTGAAGCGTTCCCGCTGCCAGTCACAGGAAGCCCCCAGGCGTTTGAGCTGATTGATGATGGCGCTGCCGTATTTTTCCCGCCATTGCCACACGGCTTCAATGAATTTTTCCCGACCCAGCTGATGGCGGTCGGTGCCTTCCTGGGCCAATTTTTTTTCAACAACATTCTGGGTCGCAATGCCGGCATGGTCCGTACCCGGCATCCACAGGACGTTGTCGCCCCGCAACCGCCGGTAGCGGCATAAAATGTCCTGCATCGTGTTGTTCAGGGCATGGCCCATGTGCAGAACACCGGTGACATTGGGCGGTGGAATAACTATGGAATAGCTTGCCCGGGGACTCTGGTCCCTGGCGGCGAACAGTTGTTCCTTTTCCCAGTACGCGTACCAGCGTTTTTCGACTTCGTGCGGTTCGTAACCCTTGTCAAATTGCGTGTTACCCATGTGGATAGCGCTCCCTCATCCCCTTTTTGGCTTGTATCGCTCCATCTTCGCGTTCATTTTGGGCGAGTTTTTCTGCCGGCGAAGCCCCTCCATTTATCGCCGGGTGAAAATAAAAAAGGGGATTATAAACAAATCCCCATGAATTTACCAGCGATTTTTAGATTCTATACTAATATTTTAAAACCGGTCAAGAAGCAGTTCTCAAAGTGGTCTTAAAAACCCGGATCAGGTCCAAAGACACGGCGCGAGTTGATGAGAAAGCGGCGCATGCACGCATTTAGAAGCAGCTTGTGGGCACAGCTGAAAATAAAGTCGTGCTGTCTCAGGCTTTGCGTGGCAACGCCGTGCGGGGGCATTAGCTGGGGTATTCCGGCCACTTCTATTCATCGTCCAGGTCAGAGCCGCCGCCACCGAGCAGCGCCCCTTTCAGCCGGTCGATCTCTTTGGAAACCGCCTTTTCAATAACATCGTAGATGATGGTTTCGATGTTTCCGCCCAATTTTTCTTTGATGACATTTTCGACGATGGCATCAATTTGATCGGGCGTCAGCGACACAGTTTCAGCCGGCTCCTCATCTACCGGCTGATCTGCATCCGCTGCTTTTTCCTCAGCCGGCGGCTCTGGGACAAGCGAGGCCACTTCCGGTTCCGATGGCAGTGAGGCCACTGCCGGCTCGGCGTCCAGATCATCCGCTAAAAAAGTGTCGAGCCGATCGACCTGTTCGGATATCTCGCTGGAATCGAGGCTAAAGTCAAATTCCTCGTCCTCGTCGGCCGCCGATGCGGTTGCCATTGCCATATCGGTGCTTAAGGCCGGCGTTTCCGCGACCGGCTCCACCTCACCGTTCTCAAAAACAGGCTCATCCGCCAGGGTTTCACTGAAAAAGCTGTCAATTTCATCCTCTTCGGTCTGGACTTCGGAACTACCGAATTCTATGACTTCCTCATCCCCGGTCGTATCTTCCTCTTCGACTTCGATCAGTTCGAGGAAATCATCTTCATCCTCATCCGATACATCCAAAACGCCCGCATGGGCCAATTTCCGCTCGTCTTCCTCGGGAAAATGCTCATCGAATTCCGTAATCTCGATGATGTCGTCATCATCGGCGGCCGCGATGTCCTCCAGGTCCTCGAGGGCCATGGTTTCCATTTCGGACGGCAGGTCGCCGATGTCTGCAATCTCAGCCCCTTCATCCTCGTCTTCAAATTCCAGATTAATATCGTCGTCGATATCATCCAAATCGTCGGCCTCTGCCAGTTTCCGGAGTTCTTCGGCCGTTGCGGCGGTCAGAATCTCATCCGTCGCCCCTGCATCCGTTTCAGCCGGGCTGTCATGGTCTTCGATGAATTCAAAACCAGGTTCCGTGGCCGGATCGAACCGGGCGGTAACCTCGTCCGGTGCCAGGGATTTTTCAACCGCGCGTGAAATTATATCATCGCTGTCGTCAGTGGTATCATCATCGGCATCGACGAGTCCGTTCTCCTCCATATCGTCGTCAAAATCAAATTCTATCTCGTCGGTCAGGTCCGGCAGGTCGCCGGCCGACTCGAATTGCAGGGTTTCATCATCGTCGAGCGCCATAAGTTCCGGGGCATCCTGCGCTTCGGCGTCCATGTCGATGATATCATCGTCTTCATCGATACCAAAATCGAGATCTGCCAGCGGGTCAACGGTATCCTCATCATCCCCGCTGCCGATCGGTTCTTCGTCGGTCATGGTGATGGTGTCGAGCTCTTCCAGCGGCTGATCGTCATCCATGGCGAAGAAATCATACTCGTCTTCGCTGCTTTCGTATTCCAGCTCGATTTCCTCTTCGTCTTGAAAGATCCCCCCGTCTGTTTCCGCTGCGGCTGCGGCTGATACCGCCGCAGGTTCATCGTCGGCGTCGCTAAAATTGATCACGTCATCGTCTTCTGCCATATCCGCATCGGCATCCTCCGCCAGCCTGATTCTGTCTTCAGCGCGCTGCGGTTCATCATCGTCGGCGCCCAGCGACGCTTCGATTGCCGAGGCAATGATGTCGTCTTCTCCCAAGCTGGTGTCGTCATCCGCAAACGCTTCATCCAGATCGAGAACCGTCCCCTCTGCTTCGGATTCCGGGACCCCCGACAGGTCGAAGGTGTCATCTCCATCATCATCGGGCTCAGGCCCTGATTCATCAGCTTCTGGCGGTTTGTCCGCCGGACTTACCTGATCAGCCGTACCGGAACCCTGGAGATCCATAGGTTTGTCATCTTTTTTAGGCTTTACGATGACCTCTTCGGTGAGTTCGATGATGTCGTCATTATCATCCAAATCCACCGGGCTATTTCCCTGATGGGGATCTTTTGCCTCGCTCATGTGTTTCACCATGGGGGAAAAAATGTGCTTTGTGTAGTGGCGAAATGATTTTCAAATGATTAGTATCTTTAGAAAAATTATCATATGGCACCCCTAGTGTCAAGGGATTTGAACCGGATATCAAGAACGCGAAAATGGGTTTTGAAACAATATCTGACCATACAGTGAAAAATCATTTGCAGGATATTCTATTCGGATATAAAAAAAGCTATGCGCTATTTTTTCATCGATCCGTCTCGGGTGGCCGATCCGGTGGTTTCGATCATCGGGTCGGAGGCCCACCACATAAAGAACGTGCTGCGCCTCAAACCGGGTGATGGCCTGAAGCTGTTTGACGGCACCGGTTTTGAGTACGAAGCTGACATTATCAGCGTGACGGCCAAAGCGGTGGCCGTCGCAATCAAGGGCAAGGCCAAGGCAGCCGTTCCTTCGGGTGCTCACATCATCGTGGCCCAGGCCTTTTTAAAAGAAAAAAAGATGGACGATCTGGTGCGCAAGCTCTGCGAGCTGGGCATGGCCCAGTGGGTCCCCTTTTTTTCCAGCCGCTCCATCGCCAGGCCGGACGCCAAGCGGCTGGCCGGAAGAGTCCAGCGGTGGCAGCGCATCGCCACCGAGGCCGTCAAGCAGTGCCGGCGCATCGATACCCCTCTGATCGCAAATGCCCATTCTTTTGAAGAGATGCTGGTGTTTAGCAACAGCTGCGATCTGAAAATTGTTTTCTGGGAAAATGAATCCAGTCCACTCGACCCCAACCTTGCAGCGCCAGATAAGCCCCCTGAAAAAATCCTGCTGATGCTGGGGCCTGAAGGCGGCTTCACCGAGCAGGAGATCCATCAGCTCCGGGAAAACGGCTTTCTTACCGCCGGACTGGGTCCGCGCACATTGCGGGCCGAAACCGCCACCATCGCGGCCGTTACCCTGGTTCAATACCTGTTCGGGGACATGGGAAAAATATCTTGACAAAGGCCCGGGCTTGGAATAGTAAAAGTGGTTCGAAAACCTATACCAGGTGTCGAATGCCGAGGTAGCTCAGTCGGTAGAGCAGGGGACTGAAAATCCCCGTGTCGGCAGTTCGATTCTGTCCCTCGGCACCAGTAAAATCAAGGGTTTAGCCGTATTGAGCTAGATCCTTGATTGCTTTTTAGGTAGATTGCCCCACAATAGCCCCACAAATTATTTCTCCGAGCCACTTCT
>JAFDCJ010000423.1 GCA_019312835.1 Deltaproteobacteria bacterium | reverse complement strand
CGGCGGCGCCCTGCACTGCACCACGCTCGATATCGAGCGAGACACCGGCGAGAAGGGCGAGAGAGGGGAATACGAAGATTACTTCCCGAATCAGGTCGAAGGTTTCTAATCCCCGAGAGTTGACAAAGGTGCGGAAATTCATGTAATTGTAGTTGTCTTAAATGAAGACCGGCCAACAGGGTCTTTGTCTCGATCCTTTTGGGGCAGCAAACGTCAAACCCGGCGTCTGCTGCCCTCCGGGCCGGGGGACCGATCCTGTTGCCGGCGCATTTTTTTAAAAAAAATTCTTCTCTAAAGGAGAAGCATATTGAAGGCAAGGCTACCGCCCCCTGGACGAATGGCGGCGACCATCGGGTGACACCTGACAGCGGGCCTGTTTGCCACGGGCGCGATCATCTGATTTAAACGGGAGCCGGATACGGGTGGACAGGCTTTGTTAGTCGAATCGGCCTGCCTTCTGCAAATCGTTGCATTTCAGGGCTTTCCGTTGGTTTTCCAGCCATTCGTGGCCTCCGTTGTGTGGCCTGCTATCCCGCTATTGTGTCAGGGGCAATACTAACGCTGTATTCATCGACCAATAAAATGGAAGTTCATTACAGCCTGTGCTATGGTTAATCTGCCAACTGTAGCGAAAGGAGGTTTGCATTATGTCAGCGATGGGAATTGGTCTTATTATTTTTATAATTCTTTTCTTCGTGCTGGGAGTGGGCATGTATTTCCTGGTCCAGGGTAGCGGCAAGCGGTATATTATTGCCGGCAAAAGCCTGCCGTTTTTCCTGGTCGGATCCATGCTTCTGGCGCAATCACTGGATGCCAACGCCACCATGGGCAATGCCGCCGGGGTATACGGCGCTGGCTGGTGGGCCGGTTTTCAGTTCCCCCTGGGCCTGGCGCTGTGTCTTCTGTTGACAGGGGCAGTTTATGCCAAGCCTTTGAACCGGATGAACCTGATCACGCTGCCGGATTTCTATTATCGAAGATACAACTGGTTAACGGAAGTCCTGGTCGGGCTTTTAATGTGTTTCAGCTTTGCCATTCTGGTTGCCGGCAATTTTGCCGGTTCAGCCTGGATCGTTGCCAATGTCTTTAATATGAATTATGTCACGGCGCTGATCATTATTTCCCTTTTCATCTTCATATACACGGTGTCCGGCGGGCTTTACTCGTGCGCAGCCACCGATATCGTCCAGATTTATCCGGCCTTGATCGGGTTCGTCGGCTGTTTTTTCTATTTGCTGGCCGACTACGGCTGGAGCCACTTCTCCGCCGCCATCCCGGATAACTTCGTGGATTTTAGCGGATTATACTCCATAAAAAATGGCGCTCTTTTAAACTGGGCCGGTATACTGGCGCTGGCCATCGGAGATGTGGTCGCCCTCGACTTTATGGAACGGGTCTTTGCCGCCAAAACTCCGGAAACCGCCCAGAAAAGCTGTTATTATGGCGCGGCGGGCACGCTAATAGCCGGTGTGGTGTGTTCCTATATCGGATTGATGGGTCTGACCTTCTTTCCGGAGATCTCCGATCCCAGGCAGATTCTGCCGACCATTGCCCAGGCGCATGTCCCCTTTATTTTTGGCCTGCTGGTTCTGGGCGGCATCATCGGTGCCGGTGCGTCTACCGCTGATGGCGGCATACTGGGCGTATCCTCGGTCCTGGGCAGGAATATACTTCAGCGAAATATCCTGCGGCCGCTGGCTCGCAAAAGGATTGCCCAGGAGAATGCCGGGGGTGAGAAGACCGCTGATGAAAAGGAAGTGGCCAGGCGAATGTCCGACCGGCGGCTTCTGATTGTCAGCCGGATTATGGCCGTCCCGGTGGTTGTCTTTGCTATTTATCTGGCCATCGTAAAACCCGAACCGGGTATTTTGTTGGTTCTGGCCTTTGATGTGGTTTTTGCCGGCTGTCTGGTTCCCCTGACCCTGGGGATTTACTGGAAAAAAGCGAATACACCCGGCGCCCTGGCAGCCGTTATCGTGGGTTCGGTGGTGCGTTTGTATCTATTCTATAATATTCCCGAAGAATTGGCCGGTCTGGATACGCTGGTGGCACCGATCGCTTCGCTGCTGGTGATGGTACCGGTCAGTCTGATGACGCAGAAGTCATATCCGCCGAAGCATGAGATGATCACTTTCATTCCGGATGACATGGACGTGCTTTCAGGCAAATACTAACCACCGAATCGAGCGCAAAAACGCTTAATTGGTTGTTTTCGAATCCGCCTGAGGCGGATTACAACCGCAACGTTTAAAGCGCTGACGTGCTGTTGTCTTCCCGGCCGCTGGCCGGAAATCCAAGCCACCCGCTTTGCGGGTGGCTTGACGCGGTCTTATGTGTTAATCGTCAGTTGAGACGGAGCGCTAACGATAACACCCGAACTTTTCGTCAAAAGGGCTGATATGCCGGGTGGACGGCTGTCGTATTTTTTCGTCCAAGGCATATCAGCCCGATATACAACCCCTTTGTCCATCCCGCCCTGCAGGCTCATCCTGCTATTTTTCGCCATTCGGCCGCCTGAAAAGCTTCCGGCCAAATCAACCGGATTTTCAATTTTGGCGCTTGCATTAAACCTGAATAACCTCTATGATCACTGCCTGTTTAACCTATCTGTAATTCAAGCCATATTAAAATCAACTTGCGGAGTCTGAAATCATGAATATAAAGCGGGTCCTTATCTTACTGGCAATTCTGGTGGTAATTTTTATCGGAGTGGTTATCGCCTTCTATCCCAACTGGATGTGGTTCAAAAATCTGGATTTCGCCTCCGTGTTCTGGACCATGATTGTCGCCAAATTCGGTCTGGCGGCAACAATTTGGTTTTTGATGATTGTCCTTCTGGTCGTCAACCTTTATATCGCCCAGCGCCTGACGCCCAGCGGCGGCCAGCGGGCAACCGCTGAGATCGGCGGTTTCCAGCTCTCGGGCAATACCCTGGACAATCTCATTCTGGCCGCGATTCTGGTGGTTAGTTTTGTCATTGCCTCCCGGGCTTCCGAACAATGGAACATGATTCTCAGCTTTCTGAATCAACAGCCGTTCGGCACCAACGATCCCATATTTAACAAGGACATCGGGTTTTATGTGTTTTCCCTGCCGTTTTACATGTTTGTGAGGGAACAGCTGCTGATTCTGCTGCTGTTTGCCGCATTGGTGACGGTTATCTGGTACATCAAGGACGGGGGGGTTCAATTTCTCGGAGAAGTGCTCCTGGCTGATCAGCGGCCCGGCTCGCTGCCGAAAGTCAAAATCGCCGAAAAAGTCAGCAACCACCTGCTCGTGCTCGCCGGGGTCTTGGTTATCCTGGTGGCCCTGGGCTATCACCTGAAGGTATACGGTCTGCTCTATTCGACCCAGGGACCGGCTTTCGGTGCCAGCTATACGGATGTGCATGTCAGAATTCCGGCCTTCAGGGTATTGATGGTGATTTCTCTGCTCTGGAGCATTTTTCTGATGTACAGTGCCTATCGGCTCAACATGAAACTGCTCCTGATCAGCGGCGGGGTGTGGGTGATTGCCATCCTGGCGCTTGGCAACGGACTTCCGCTGCTGGTGCAGCAATTTGTGGTCAAACCCAATGAGTTGGCCAAGGAATCTGCGTTTATTGCCCACAACATCGAGTTTACCCGCAAGGCCTATAACCTGAACAACATCAAAGAGGTTGATTTTACGATCAATGAAGCGCTGAGCGCCGAGGAAGTCAGGGGTCATGATGTCACCATCCAGAACATCCGGGTCTGGGACGAACGTCCCCTGCTGCAGACCTACCGGCAGATCCAGGCCATCCGGCTCTATTATGATTTCAACAACATGGATGTGGATCGCTACATGATTGACAACACCTACCGCCAAGTCATGCTGGCCGCACGGGAGCTGGTCGTCAACCAGCTGCCGCCCCAGGCCAACACCTGGGTCAATCGACACCTGATCTACACCCATGGCTATGGTCTGGCCATGAGTCCGGTCAACGAGGTTACCAGCGAAGGGTTGCCCCAGCTGATGATAAAGGACCTGCCCCCGGTGTCGGACATAGACCTTAAGATCGATCGACCCGAGATTTACTACGGCGAGAAGACCGACGAATATATCCTGGTCAAAACCAGTACCCAGGAATTTGATTTCCCCCGGGGCGACAAAAACGTCTACACCAATTATCAGGGCAAAGGGGGGGTCGCCATCGATTCTTTCTTAAAGCGGCTGCTGTTTGCCATCGAATTCCAGGATCCCCAGATACTGTTTACCACGTATTTGACGCCCGAAAGCCGGATCATGTTCAACCGCCGCGTCAAAGGGCGGGTGAAAGCGGTGGCGCCCTTTCTGGCCTACGATACCGACCCCTATATGGTGGTGTCGGGGGGACGGCTATTCTGGATCCAGGATGCCTACACGATCTCCAACATGTATCCTTATTCCAAACGATCCCAGAATCCATTCAGGCGTATCGGGCTCAATTACATCCGCAACTCGGTCAAGGTGATCATCGATGCCTATAACGGAGACGTCAGCTATTACACGATCGATGAGCAGGACCCCATTCTCAGGACATACACGCAGATTTATCCGGATCTTTTTAAACCGCTGGACCAGATGCCCGCGGACCTGAAAAAGCACCTGCGCTACCCCACCGACAAGTTCGAAATCCAGGTGCAAACCTATAGTCGCTATCACATGCAGGACATTCAGGTTTTTTACAATCAGGAGGACCTGTGGGAGCCGCCGGATGAAATTTACGGCGACAAGCGGCAGATGATGAAACCCTATTACATCATCATCAAACTCCCGCAGGAGGATAAAGAGGAATTTCTGTTGATGCTCCCCTATACCCCGGCCAAAAAAGACAACATGATCGGCTGGCTGGCGGCCCGCAGCGATATGCCGAACTACGGCAACCTCATTGTTTATAAATTGCCCAAGGACCAGCTGGTCTACGGTCCCATGCAGATTGAAGCCCGGGTCGATCAGCAGACGGAAATCTCCCGCGAGCTCAGCCTGTGGGATCAGCGCGGCTCACGGGTCATCCGGGGCAACCTGCTGGCCATTCCGATCAGTGACGCGTTTATTTATGTGGAGCCCATCTATCTGGAGGCCAAGCAGGAGGCCCAGCGTCCGGCTCCGGTGCCCCAATCCCAATCCGGTGCCAAGCCCCAGAAACAGTCGGCCGCCAGGCCTGCCCGAAAGGGCAGCACCACCACCGCGGGGTTGCCGGAGCTAAAACGGATCATCGTGGCCCTGGGCAACCGGGTGGTCATGGAGGAAAGGCTTGACCGGGCTCTGAATCGCGTCCTGGGCAGCGAGCTGGTCCCGAGAAGAGACGTTGCGGCTGTTAGGCCGGAAACCGGCGAGGCTTCCGATCTCAGCACCCGGGCCCTGGACTATTATTACAAAGCCAAAGAATATCTGAGGGAAGGGGACTGGGCCGGATACGGGCGCGAGCTGGATAAACTTGAAAACATTTTGAAGCAGATGTCGAACACGGCCCCGAGCTCAAACTAGGATGGTGTCCCGCACATCGTCGTCAGAATGGTATGAACCCCATCGCGGCATGGCGGCTATCTTTAAAACCTGGGGGCGGGGTTCCCGGCATAGCTGGATGCCCCATCGATCTTAATTATTAGGAGTGGGCCTTATCCCCGCCCGAAAATCAGCCGGATTACGGCTGCGGGCGGGGATAAACCCCGCCCCACCATCGACGTCAACAACTTCTTTGAGGGCCGCCGGGGCGTTGGCCCCTGGCAAGTTGACACCAGCGCCTGATTTCGTTATATTTATTATTATCAGGAAGTTGTCAGATTCTCTCCCTGCCATGCTGCCCCTGTGCACATCTTAAATTGACGATCTTTAAATCGACATGAAGCTTAACTCCATCACCAATCGCTATATTTTAAAAGAGATGTTAGTCCCTTTCAGTATCAACATCTTCATCTTTGCCTTTCTGTTTTTGATGACGGAGATGATCGAGATAGCCAACTGGATCGTCAATTATAACCTCAGCCTCTGGGCCGTGCTAACCCTCGTCATTTATACGCTGCCGTCTTTTTTGATCTTTATCATTCCGATGTCGGTTATGTTGGCCATTTTGCTGACATTCCTCCGCCTGTCCAGTGACAACGAAATCGTGGCCATCAAATCATGCGGTATGAGTATTTACGGGTTGCTTCCCCCGGTTTTGCTTTTTGCCCTGTTCGGTTTTGTGTTGACGATTTTCATGACGCTATACGGCGCGCCACGGTCCAAAGCCTCCCTGGAAGAAATGGCCCTGAAAGTTGCGACAACCAATTTGGATATCGGCCTGAAAGAAAGGACGTTCAATGACACCTTTGAAGGCGTTATGTTGTACGTCAATGAAATCGACATCAAAAACAAAAAACTCATTGATGTATTTATTGAGGATAAGCGGCAGCCGGATGTCGTCAGCACCGTGATAGCACCCGCCGGCCGACTGATCGGCGAGCCGGAAAAATACCTCTATCATTTGATTCTGTCCAATGGCACGATTCATCAAACCAATCCGAAAGAGCACTCGGCAAATGCCATCCAATTCAATACGTATACCTTGAGCCTTAATTTCAAAGATCAGGTTGCCAATGCTGCCAAGCGCAAGAAAAAGAGAGATGAGATGAGTGGTACGGAGCTGCGCCGGTATATTGAACATATGAAGGACAGGGATGAAGAAGCCTATAACAAAGCCAAGATCACTTTGCACCGGCGCTATTCTATCCCGGCCGCCTGCCTGGCGTTGGGCCTGCTGGCCTTCCCGCTGGGCATACAGTCCAAAACCACCCCGCGTTCCTTTGGTTTAATATTGTGTCTGTTCTTCTTCTTTGTCTATTACCTGCTGCTAACGGCGGGCTATTCGTTTGGAAAGAGCGGGGTCTATCCGCCGGTGGTCGGCATGTGGTTACCAAATTTTGTCATGACCGGTATAGGGTTGTTTTTCCTTTTTCAAACCGCAAGGGATCGATCTCTGAAGCTCGATCTTCTGGCCAAGCGCATTCAACTGATCCTAGATAGATTCCGTCGTCTTGAACGGGCCCGCTGAGGTCCGCTTAATATTTAACTCGGAAATTGCATT
>JAFDCJ010000422.1 GCA_019312835.1 Deltaproteobacteria bacterium | reverse complement strand
TCCTCCACGAAGTGGTTGCGGATTTTCATTTGCCGCCCTCTCAGCGGCAAATGAAAAAAATAAATCCTTTGCGCTCTGCGCCTCTGCGGTGAATACAAAAACAATATGTTTTTAAACGCAAATATTAATTGTGTAACAAAAAAGGAATAATCAGGATGACCCTACGTTTTCTGAGAAACAAAGTGGTGGAGGTCAGTCCGCAGGCCGACGGCAGGCTGGCGGTGTCATGGCGGCTGACAGACGATCTTTTAATGGCCGAAGTTGATATTTGCGTGCAGCTGCCGGATCTGGAAATCGTTGAGGCACGCGCGGAACTGAAACGCCTGGTGCCCCGGGCCTGGTCGCAGGCCGGCGAGCTGATACAAAAAATCGAGGGGGTCAGAATCGGCGCGGGCCTCCGCAAGATTGTGCAGGGTTTGCTCGGCGGAACGCAAGGCTGTCCCCTGCTGGTCCATGCCGTATTGGAATCTGCCAATGCCGTCATCTTGCATTTCACCCGGCCCGTGCTGGAAAACTTAGAGATGCTGGAAGGCGATGAGAGGCTCGCCGGCTTGAGAGAGATGATTAAAAACAACCCCCGGCTGGTTCGCAGCTGCGTGGCTTTTCAGGACGACAGTCCCATTATGCAAAATGTGGATTCGGGCTAATGCAAAAGTTTTCAAAAGATAGTTTATGGTGATACCGATTAAACTTATTTTAAGATTATAGGTTTCAGAGTCCACAGGTTCTCAAGGTTCTGGGTTCAGCGTTCAGGGTTCTGAGGCACAGAAGATCCAAAATAACCCTGAAAGTTGAACCCGGAACCCTGAACCCACTTTGCTGACACCTGAAACCAAGGGGAAAAAACTCATACGCCAGCAAATGTTAATGTCTAAGGGCTTGAGTAGGAAAAGGAGAAAAAAGTGATTACTTTCAACCGCACCCAGGTGATCGAAGCAGAATTTCCGGATGAAGAGACGATACGGTTTAGCGGCATTCAGCAGGATCATATCTACAGCATGGAAATCAATATGGACGTACGCATCGCCGACGGGCAGATTACGGCCATCGAAGGGTTGATGAAGCGCTACACCAATTTTGTTTGCCCGCAAGCCGTGCCGGTTTTGCAATCGGCCGTCGGCTTATCCCTGCGGGAGGAAGGCTGGGATCGCCGCGTGATGAAAGAAATCGGCCGTCAGGGTTGCGAGCACTTTGCCGAAATTATCATCGAGTGCGGTCGCTGCTTCGACCAGGCCCAGCTCGCAGCCGCCCTGTGGGATGCCCAAACAAAAGATCCTGGTCTGGATCAAAAACAATTTATGGAAACATGGTTGGAAAAACAGACAGAACAAATTTAATAACCAAATCACAAGCACCAAATTGCAAATAAACTCCAAATCCCAAATTCCAATGACCGAAACAGGGGTAATTTCTGAGCCTGAGTTTGAGATTTCGAATTTTGGTCATTGGATATTATTTGTTATTTGGGATTTGGATTTTGAGATTTACATTTGACTCGTATCTTCATTATACCGCAACCATTCTGACGAGATAGGAGCCTGACTAAGGTAGATCACCATGCGTATTGATCTGCACATTCACACCGCGCCGCTGTCGGCCTGCAGCTATATTGACCCCCGTGAGCTGATTCGGGAAGCCCGGCGTCTGAAGCTGGACGGGATTTGCCTTACCGAACATCAGGTCGTCTGGGATCCCGCCGAGGTTAACGCGCTGGCTGAAGAGGCCGGCATCCGGATATTCCGGGGCAACGAATTCACCACCAACCAGGGGGATATCCTGGTTTTCGGATTTTACGAGGATATCAAAGAGCTGCTGCTTATTCAGGATTTGCGGGATAAAGTGACGGCCGGCGGCGGTTATATGATCGCCGCCCATCCGTTTCGCGGGTTTAAAACATTCGGTATCGGTCAACTCCAGATGACGGTGGAGCAGGCCGCCAAGCGCAAGGTGCTTGAATTCGTCGATGCCGTCGAGATCGGCAACGGCAAGCTGTCGCCGGATGAAAACGATATGGCCCGCAAAGTGGCTGAAAAATTGGGTCTGCCGGGAACCGGCGGCAGTGACGCCCATCGGATAGATGAAATCGCAACCTGGATAACCGTCTTCGACAACGATATAGCGGATGAAAATGAACTCCTGCAGGAACTGCATGCCGGGCGGTTCCGTGCACAGAGGACAGAAGACAGCGGGCAGAAAACAGAAGACAGACGTCAGAATACAGATCAAACCAAGGAATGACACGGAAAAGCACGGAAACGATAAATCCCATCATATTATTATACTATATGGCATCCGTGTTTTTCCGTGGAAATCCGTGGTAAAAAAATATTACCGATACCTCTTCAGAAAGGAAACAAGAGATGGGCGAAAAAGCGGTTCAGGATTTTTACCCGGATGACATTGCCATTTGCTACGGTTGCGGCCGGCTCAACGAACAGGGCCTGCAAATTAAAACTTACTGGGAAGGAGACGAAACCGTTTGCAGGTTTAAGCCCCGTGCCTATCACACCGCCTTTCCCGGTTGTGCCTATGGCGGGTTGGTCGCCTCCTTGATCGACTGCCATGCCACGGGGACGGCGGCATCAGCCAAACATCTTCAAGACGGCAAAACCCTGGGAGTCGAGCCTTTAGAGCGTTTTGTAACCGTTTCCCTGCACGTCGACTATCTGGCCCCGACACCGATCGATAAAATGTTGGAGATGCGCGGTCAGATTGTCGAAAGTAACGGGCGCAAAATGGTGGTTTCGGTCACGCTGTCGGCGGAAAATAAAATCCGGGCCCGCGGGGAAGTAGTGGCCGTCCAGATGCCGGAGGATTTTTTTACCGGCCCCATATAGTGGGTCATTGCGCAAGAAGCATTTGGCGGGATGTATAATCCAAAAGATTATTGAGATGAACGATCGGCCTCTTATCGGTGTAGCCGTCATTGTGATCAAAAACGGCAAGGTCCTTCTGGGCAAACGCAAGAATTCCCATGGCGAAGGCACCTGGGCATTTCCGGGCGGTCATTTGGAATTCGGCGAGACCCTGGAAAACTGTGCCCGACGAGAGATATTTGAGGAAACCGGCGTCACCATAAAAAATTTGCGCTGCGGGCCCTACACCAACGATATTTTCAGCAAGGAGGGCAAGCATTATGTCACCCTGTTCATCCTGGCCGACCATGAATCCGGTGAGCCCACCGTGAAGGAGCCCCATAAATGCGAAAAATGGCAATGGCATTCCTGGCCCCCGCAAATTGAGCCCCGTTTTCTGCCGATCGAAAATTTGCTGAAGCAAAATTTCAAGCTGCCGGGTTAACGAAACTCCAAAATTCAGTCAATAGGCGAAAAACTTTGTACGCATCAAGGTCTATGGTTGTGGGAGCGGCTTCCAGCCGCGATTGATTGTTACAGGAAAGGAGCCAATCGCGGCTGGAAGCCGCTCCCACGAGGCCAGATCAAATAATTCATCGGTGACATAACCATGTTCCCCAAGTTCATCAGAGTTTTTGTGGGTATAATTCTCATCGGCTTCATCGTCTACGGTATCCTGTATGCAGTGGCCAGGCCGATCCCGCATCACCCGTATTTCCAGCCCGATAAATTTCTGGTTATCGCCCACCGCGGAGGTCGCAGCCTGGGTCCCGAGAATACCATTTATACGTTTAAACGGGCGTTGGACCTGGGCGTAGATGTACTTGAAATGGACCTTCAAATAACCGGGGACGAGGCCCTGGTTATTTTACATGACCGCAAAGTGAACCGGACCACCAATGGCAAGGGCAGCGTCGAAGATTTCACATTGGCCGAACTGAAAAAGCTGGATGCCGGATTTGGCTGGTCACCGGACGGTTCCAACACTTTTCCGCTGCGAAACAAAGGCATTACCGTCCCCACCCTGGCAGAAGTTTTTCAGGCATTTCCGGACGCGCGCATGAACATCGAAATAAAAAGTTCCCAGGTTAACACCATTCAGGACCTTTGCCGGGTCATCCGCGACCATGGTATGACCGAGAAAGTCATGATTGCCTGTTTCGATTCCGGCAAGCTGGGGGAATTTCGCTCGATTTGTCCTGAAGTCGCCACATCCGCCGGGGCTTCCGAGGCCGTTATGTTTTACTGGCTGCAGCGGGTGCAGCTCGAGTCCGCCTATTCTCCCAGCGCCCAGGCCCTGCAGATACCGCAAGCTTACAGAGACAGGCGCATAACGACCCGCAGGTTTCTGAACGCCGCCCATGCCCGCAACATGCGCGTGCATGTGTGGACGGTCAACGACACTGAATCCATGCAGCGTCTTATAGACCTGGGTGTGGACGGCATCATGACCGATTATCCGGATCGGCTGGTAAATGTCTTGAAGAAACAGCCTAAAGTTGCGCCCGGCATTCGCCGGATTACAGAGTAATCTCAGGTCAAGGTATAGGGTTGTGCCCCGGAAATATTTTTCAACCGTTTTTTGTTTGGTTTAGCAAACTACCTCTTCGTCATTCCCGTCTTCGAGACTGTGTCGCAATTCAGAAAATCGCCTTCTTTCTGACCGTCATGCCGGACTTGATCCGGCATCCAACTTTAGAACCCGTTGCAAGAGCACTGGATTCTGGGCCAAGCCCGGAATGACGATTCAGCAGCATATGCAATCTTGACAATTGAGATACAGAGACATTCGCTGGCTTTTGCGGCCCAGTTCTCTTTCGATTACTCCTCCATTGTCTGTCACGGTTTCATGCTTATACTAAAAACAGGTTGGTCCGTCCGACCTGCTGTTCGGCAGCGGCTGGGCCTGGCTCGTTTGGGGCAACAACGAGCTTCAGATCGTCACCACCCCGAATCAGGACAATCCCATCAGCCAGGGCAGAACGCCGATTCTCGGCATCGATGTCTGGGAACACGCCTATTATTTAAAATACCAGAATCGCCGCCCGGACTATATCAATGCTTTCTTCAATGTCATCAATTGGGACAAGGTCAATGAGTACTTCCAGGCGGCGCGGGGATAAAGTGGCCAACCCGGTAATCTTTGCTTGACCCGCATCCAAGGCAGGAACGCAATGATCCTGCCTTTTCTAATTTGCGCCGCTGTAGTATAAGCATGAAGCCAGGGGGGACAGAAATACCCTCAGCTGACACCCTTGAATACAAACTGTCAATTTTAACGGTATATGATCACGGAGGTGCCGGGTATGCCAGTCCAGCCAGAACTGACACTGCTTGCCATACGACATGGTGAAACTGTTTTGAATTTAGCGCAACGCTTTCAGGGACACAGCGACAGCCCCCTGACGGAAACGGGCCGGAATCAAGTCTCTGCCTTGGGACGCCGGATGGAGAATATAAAATTCGACACCCTGATCAGCAGCGACCTGGGGCGCGCCCGGGAGACGGCCTCCATCATTGCCGGATTCACGGGGCACACGGTGGAGACGGACAGCCGTCTGCGGGAAAGAAATTACGGCGTTCTGGAAGGCTTGTCTGTTCCTGAAATAAAGGCCGGCTTTCCGGAGGCACTGGCGCGCTTAAACGCCAATGATCCGGCGTACAGAATACCTGAAGGAGAGAGCCATCGGCAGCATTACCGGCGGAATGTTGCGGTGGTTGAAGAATTGCTGGCCGGTCAATCCGGCCGCAGGGTTGCGCTGGTGGTGCATGGAGGGGTTCTCGACAGTTTGTTTCGTTACGTCGCCAACCTGCCGCTCGACCAGCCGCGTTGCTACACGACAACCAACGCCAGCCTGACGGTTATCACCCATGGCACCTTTTATGGCACGGTGCGCTGGGTAATCGAAACATGGGGGGATACGGCTCACCTGGATGGCATTGGACAAAATTTCGGGCTTGGCTAAAAGGAGACGGGTTTGGGCTTTATCGTACTTGAAGGCGGCGCCGAATTCGGTGGCCGCATGGCAGAAGTCGATCGTCAGGCCTTAAGGCTGGCAGGGGGACTCGACGTACCGATAAGGATCATACCGGCGGCTGCAGCTCCGGATGGAAATCACCGGAGGGCCGGCCAAAATGGTGTCGACTGGTTTCGGCAGCTGGGTGCCAGCGACGTATCCGCACCGGCTTTAATCGACCGGCCATCGGCCGATGACCCGGGGATAGCGGCAGAATTAACCCGCGCCCGGCTTATCTTTCTTCTGGGCGGATTCCCCCATCATTTGGGCCAGACCCTGCAGGGAAGCAAAAGCTGGCAGGCCGTGCTGGCAGCGTATTCGAATGGCGCCGTCATTGCAGGCAGCAGTGCCGGTGCCATGGTGCTCTGCCAATACTACTATGACCCGGCCACCGCGCTGTTGCAACGGGGACTGGCACTACTGCCCGGCGTGTGTGTGTTGCCCCACCATGACACCTTCGGTAAAGACTGGGCCCCGCTGATAAGGAATATGCACGGTCCTGTCGTTATGGTTGGAATTGATGAGCAAACCGGCGCCGTCAGTGGGAACGCCCCGGATTGCTGGCAGGTCTACGGCCAAGGTCAAGTGACGCTGTATGAGAATAATGCCATCCACCCATTTAATGCCCCGCAAGCGTTTGCACTGCCGGTCATGCAATGATCCGCCGTTGACACGTTGTTTGCCATTATTGATTTTTGCATTATGTTAAGTTAACGTTTTTCAGACGGTAATGGGGCCCGAAGGCGGATTCAAAAACGGGCTCAAAAATGGGCCGGCTGATGCGCCGTTCGCTCCTGGTGCATGGCTTGAAGCCACTTTCAGCAAAATTGGGGTATAGGTTGAGCATGTCGTCGATAAGGGGCAAAATTGTATTGATGGGATCCGGTGAGCTGACCGCTACCATGGTGGAGGTTCACAAATCCCTTCTGGCCCAATTACCCGGAAACCGGCAGGCTGCCTTCATCGATACACCGGCCGGCTTTCAGCTGAATGTGGACCAGATATCTCAAAAGGCCGCTGCGTATTTTCACAGACACGTTCAGCACCCGTTGACCATCGCCTCTTACAAATCCCACGCACACATAACCGATTTCGATGCCGAGCAGGCTTTTCACACCCTGCGGGAATCCGACTACATCCTCATCGGACCCGGCAGCCCCACCTATGCCGTGCGACAGTGGCGGGAATCTCCGATACCCGAAATCCTGACCCGGTGTGTTATCAAAGGCGGCACACTGGTGGCCGCCAGCGCTGCCGCATTAACGGTTGGCAGCCACACCCTGCCGGTGTACGAAATCTACAAAGTCGGTCATGACCTGCAGTGGGAAACCGGTATGGACATACTGGCGCACTTTGGGTTTAATCTGGTTGTCGTTCCCCACTGGAACAATGCCGAAGGCGGCACCCACGACACCCGCTGCTGCTTCATGGGAGAAACACGCTTTCGAAGGCTTGAAGCGCTGCTGCCGGATAAGGTGTCCATATTGGGTATTGACGAGCACACGGCCTGTATGATCGATTTTGCCAGAAATCTGGTTGAGGTCAAAGGCCTGGGCCGGGTCACCCTGCGCAATCCGAAGGGTGAGGCTGTTTTCGATAGCGGCGACCGTTTTGCATGCGATGTTTTGCGCGGAGCCGCCGCGGCTTCCAACTGGAAAGCTGAAACGGCGCCGTCTCCATCGCCGCCAGGCCCTTCGGACCGCAAAAATGAAACCTTCTGGGAAAAAATCCACTCCCTGGAGGCAGACTTTCAGGAGGGATTGCAGCAGCACGATTCAAGACGGGCCACCAATGCCCTTTTAGAATTTGACCGCACCATCTGGCAGGCCCAGGCTGACCTGGAAAATGAAGAGTTTGTCGCCCAGGCCCGGGATACGCTGCGGGATCTCATCGTCCTGTTCGGAACCGAACTCGATGCGGCCCCCCGCGATGCAACCGAATGGCTGTCACCGCTGGTGGACGCATTGCTGGAGCTGCGCCGGAAATTCAGGATAAACCGACAATGGGATGAGGCCGACGCGATCCGGGATGCGCTGCAGCAGGTCAACATCATTGTTGAAGACGACAAGGAGGGCTCGAGCTGGCGGCTGGAAAACTGAGTCAGCCAACCAGACCAGCGCCAGTGCAAAATGATCCTGACTGGCAGCCGAACATCTTATGCCGCCAGGGCGGGATTGATCAGCTGAATAACAGAAGCGCTATTTCGTAAAGGATATTTCAAACCGGAGAGGCGACACTGCATGTTTCCCCAACCGCCCATATCCATTTTTCTTCACGCTGCCAGGGACGACCGCAGGTTAGAATCTTTTCTTTCCTATTTGGCGTCCATGCCCCACATCCGGCTGACCTCGGCATCCCGGCTTCCTGATGATTTAACTCCCCATAATGTCGTCATGACCTTCAATCAGCAGTTGCCGGAATCCTCCCTTGGCGGCTTATTCAACTTTGTCCACAGCGGTGGCGGATGGCTGATGCTGAATGAGCTGGCTGAAACCGAATTGCCGGATATTTTCGGTGTGCAGCCGGAAGCGGTCGGACCGGCTGCTGAATTGCGGGTGCTGTTTGAGAATGCCGGGCATCCGATGGCGGCGCGCCTGCCGGATGCGATTTACCTGGGTGGCCGCTATCAGGGATTGCGCAAAACGGCCGACGATACCGAGACCATCCTTTATGCCGATTGGCACTACACCCACAGAGCCGTGCTGACCCACCGCATTACCGGGCAGGGCCGGGTAGCCTGCACCAGCCTGCAGGCTTATGGCGATCCGAAACTGCAGACCATCCTCTACCGTGTTTTGCATCAGCTGGCTGGCAATCAGACCGGTGATGCATCCATGGGTGTCGGCCTTTTGGGTTATGCACCGTCGGTGGGCCGGATACATGGCCTGGGTGCTGAAAAGACAACCGGATTAAGCCTGCAGGCTATTTGTGACCTCAATTCGGACCGGCTCAACCAGGCCCGCCGGGACTTTCCGGAATCCCGCACATATGAATCCGCTGACGAATTGTCAGAAGACCCGCACGTGGATCTTGTCATCGTGGCAACCCCGCCGGACAGCCACGCCCGGTTGTGTTTACAGATGATGTCAGCCGGCAAACATGTGGTCAGTGAAAAACCCCTGGCACTGAACCGCAGGGAAACAGACGCCCTCGTGGAAACTGCCGACTTGCATGGTGTCCATCTGAGTTGCCATCAAAATCGGCGCTGGGACCCTGACTATCTGGCCATCAGGCAATGCCTGAACGAGGGATTGATCGGTGATTGCTTCCATATGGAAACCTTTGTGGGCCGTTTTCACCATCCGTGCGGATACTGGCATTCGCATGCCGCCGTCTCCGGCGGTACTGCCTATGACTGGGGTGCGCACTACCTGGACTGGATCGTGAGTTTGATGCCGGAACCGGTGGAAGTGGTGATGGGCACCCGGCACAAGCGCGTCTGGCACGATGTCACCAATGCGGATCAGGAGCGCATCCAGATTCGCTTTGCCGGCGGCAAGGAGGCCGAATTCATTCACTCGGATATCGCCGCGGCCCGCAAACCCAAATGGTTTCTGCTGGGAACCGCAGGGGCCATTGTCGGACATTGGCGGGACATCACCTCGTATCAGATTGACCCGCTGCTTTATTTTGAGCAGCATGACATCCCCGCCACGGAAATGAATCCGGACCTAACCGTGTATCAGCGCCACCGGAACGGCCAGATAATTGATATAAAACCGGCCATGCCCGAACGGGAACATCACCGCTTTCACGCCAATCTGGCCGATCATCTTCTGCTGGGCGAGCCCCTTGCCGCTCCGCTGGCGGATTCGGTCAAAGTGGTAGCCATACTGGAGGCGGCCGCCCGCTCCATGGCAAGCGGCGGCTCGCTGGAGGTGATCGATGACGAATCGAATTAGGTGGGGCGTTTTGGGAAACGCCACCATCGCCCGCAAGTGTGTGATTCCGGCCATTCAAAAATCCCGGAACGGGCGGATGCACGCGCTGGCGACCCGGTCGCCGGGCGGTGCCCGGGAGGTTGTTTCTGAAAATAAAATTCCCCGGGTCTATGACAATTATGATGCGGTTCTGACGGATCCGCAAATCGACGCCGTTTACATTCCGCTGCCGAACCATTTGCATCACCCCTGGACGATGAAGGCGTTGTCGGCCGGCAAACATGTCCTGTGCGAGAAGCCGCTGGCCTGCAACGCCGGTGAGGCCCGTGAAATGCTGGCCGGAGCGGCGGAATCCGACCGGTTGCTGATGGAGGCCTTCATGTATCGCTTTCATCCCCGCAGCCGGCGGATCAAAAAAATTGTCGACCGCGGCGACATCGGCAACGCCTGTCTGGTACGAACGGCATTTTGTTTTCACATGGATGAAAATATTCTCCAAAGCGGCGGCAACGCACGCTTGAAAAAAGACAAGGGGGGTGGCGCCCTGATGGATGTCGGCTGCTATGGGGTCAGTGTTGCGCGCTGGCTGATGGGCAGCGAGCCGATCACCGTGCAGGCCCAGGCTGTCTACCACCCCGACGGGGTCGATGTCCATTTCGCCGGCACCCTGAGATTTGCTGAAGGCCGACTGGCGGTCATCGAAGCCAGCTTTGTTTCGGCCCTGCAGCAAACCTACAGTGTTGTCGGCAGCCGGGGCGCCCTGGAATTACCCAATGATGCTTTTGTGCCCTGGGAAAAAGACGCACGCTATATTCAGCGTAGAGCTGACGAAGAGACCGGTCGGCAACATCTGATACCGGGTGCAGATGAATACCAATTAATGGTCGAGCACTTTGCCGATGCGGTGAACGGGCAGGCGCAACTGCTTTATCCGGCTGAGGACAGTATTGCCAACATGCGGGTGCTGGACGCCCTGGCTGAGGCTGCCCGCACCGGAAATACCGTAACGGTATAGCCAGGTAACAATCTTATGAATTCATTAAAAGGCCGGTATGACGAACGCGACCATACACCGCATAAAAGACACCACGGCAATAGGGTTTGAGACGCCGGACAGTGTGATGGCCCGCTGGCAGGCGGATGACCCCGGGATTGTCTGGAATTGTATTTTTGTTCTGCCCATGTGGTTGAAAGCCTGGTGGAATACCTTCGGCCAGGGAAAGGACCTTTATCTGCTCTCGATTCGTCAGGCCGACCGAATCATTGGCATCGCGCCCCTTTTGCGGGTTGACCGAACCGCCCACTTGATGGGGGATCAAAACGTGTGCGACAGCCTTGACTTCATCGTCGCGAGTGGCCAGACAGGCAAATTTTTCGGTGCGCTTTTGCATCAATTACGCCGGGACGGCATCAGCCGCCTTGATTTGGGACCGATCCGCCCGGATTCGTCGGCCTATACCGGACTTTTGCCGGTGGCCGAGAAAATGGGCTGCCGGATTCATTGCGAACCGGCGGCAACCTCATACGAACTGGAATTGCCGGGGAACTGGAATGCGTATCTGGCAAGCCTGAGCGGCAAGGAACGCCATGAGATCAGACGCAAGTTCCGGCGGTTGGACAGGGCCGGCAGGGTCGATTACCGGACGGTGGATGATCCGATCCTGGCGACCGCGGCGATGGACACATTTCTGCGGTTGTTCAAATCGAATCGGCCGGACAAGGCGGCCTTCATGTCAGATACGATGGGCGCCTTTTTCAGGGATCTGGCAACGCAGCTAGCCGCCTGGGGTCTGCTGAGGCTTTTCTTCCTGGAGCTTGACGGAAAACCGATCGCCGCGGTCATGTGTTTCGACTACCAGTCCACCCGCTATCTATACAACAACGGTTATGATTCACGCTACAGTGCCTTGAGTGCAGGACTGCTGAGCAAGGTCCTCAGCATCAAGGCAAGTTTTCAGGCCGGTATCAAGACTTATGATTTTTTGAAAGGCTCTGAGGATTATAAGCGGCGGCTGGGCGGCCGGCCGGTTGCGCTGTATCGATGCCGGCTGGCGTTAATCTGAAATGAGAACGCATCCGAGGCCATTAGCTGACCAGCACAAAGGAGCAGCAGTGAAAGCGGAAAATTTAAATATTGCAATGCTGAGTATCCACTCCGATCCGTTCGGACAACCGGGCACCCTTGACACCGGCGGTATGAGTGTCTACATCAGCGAACTGGCCCGCGAGCTCGGCGGCCGGGGTCATCGCGTTGATATATACACCCGTCTGCATAATGGCGACCATCAACCCGTCATCCAGCGCGGTGAAAACGTCCGGTTGATTCACCTGGACATTACAGACAACGGCAACCTGTCCAAGCTGACGCTTTATCCGTATTTATCCAAATTCTTTCAATCCCTGGAAACATATCGGCGGCGTGCAAACCTTGCGTACGATGTCATTCACAGTCATTACTGGTTGTCCGGCCGATTGGGGACCTGGGCCCAAAATGATTGGAAGCGACCCCATGTGGTCACCTTTCACACCCTGGGTGAATCGAAAAATAGAGCGGCGGGCAACACCCGGGAACCTGAGCTGCGAATTGCCAATGAAAAAAAACTCGTTCAAACCTGCCACCGCATCGTGGTGCCGACCAAACGGGAAAGCGACAGCCTGGTCCGATTTTACGGTGCGCCCGAGGAGAAAATCGGCGTCGTGCCGTGCGGGGTCAATCTCGAGCTTTTCCGACCTGAAAAAAAACGACTGGCCCGCCAGCGTCTTGAATTTGATCCGGATGAGATCATTCTTCTGTATGTCGGCCGATTTGAGGCATTAAAAGGATTGGATATCCTCCTGGCGGCAATGACCTATTTGAAAAGCTCAGACCGGTTCCGGCTGGTTATTGTCGGTGGCGATGGAGAAGACCATCCCGCGCATCAATCCCTCAAACAAAAGACCCGCGCGCTGCGCATTTCTGAAAAGTGCGTGTTTACCGGACCCATCGAACAAAAAAAATTGCCGCCCTACTACAATTCGGCCGATGTACTGGTCATTCCCTCGCGCTACGAAAGTTTTGGGCTGGTCGGCCTGGAAGCCCTGGCCTGCGGCCGACCGGTGGTCTCGACACCGGTTGGGGCGATGGATCATCTGCTGCGCGATGTCCGGGCGGTTCGAGTGGTCGGCAACAGCTCCCCGGAATCACTGGCCGGTGAGATTCAATCTCTGATCGCAGACCGGTCACTGCCTTCGTCAGCCGAAATCCGTGCGTCCGTTAAAGGGTACAGCTGGTCCAGAGTTGCCGGCGCGATCCTCAGAGAGTACCAGGAGGCCATGGACCAGCATGCCTCGGAAAAAAATATCCTGACACATGCACAGGCATCCGGTTGAGCGGTGATCGCATTCACGTCGACCAAACCGATAATCAGGAAATAGCGGCTATTTAACGGCCACACGTGAAGGATAACGGTGTTCAAGGAGGTCATCCGTGACGCAACAAGCTGATGTATTGGTTTTATCCGCCCATCCGGATGATGCCGAATTCGGGGCTGCCGGAACGGTGGCAAGATGGACGGAGGAAGGCAAAACAGTTGTTTATGTCATCTGCACCAACGGCGATAAAGGCACCAGCGATCGAACCCTGACACCCGATCAGCTGTCAGAGATTCGCCAGGAGGAACAAAAAGCCGCTGCCGCCGTGCTTGGCGTGCAGGCGGTTGTTTTCCTGGATTACCCCGATCAGGGGCTTGAGGATACGCCGAAGCTGAGAAAGCGGGTTGTGCGGCTGATTCGAACCTACCGACCGCGGGTGCTGGTAACATCGGATCCCTACCGCCGGTATCTCTGGCACCGCGATCATCGCATCATCGGCCAGGTGGCCATGGACGCGGTGTTTCCCTATGCCCGGGACCACCTGGCCTATCCCGACCTGCTCGCCCAGGGCCTGGAACCCCACAAAGTAAAGGAAATATGGTTCTGGGGAGCTGAGGACATCAATTACCGCTCGGATATCAGCGCTACCTTCAATCGCAAGATTGAGGCGCTTCGCTGTCACGCCAGCCAGATTCGTGAATTCAAGCGCTCCGACCCGGTCAGCTGGCTGAGAGATCGCTGTCGCGAGATGGCCCAGGAGGAGCCATTTGAGCTGGCGGAAGGATTTCATAAGGTAGAATTGCCTGAATAAGCAATTTTTTTGCCTGGCCTTTTGGCGATAGGCCATCTAAATCCAAAATATCGGATCATTGGCTGTTGAGGCACGCTAGTCCAAAATAAGTTCTGGCTCTCAAAAGTGTAGATTCGCCCTGGCTAATCTACAAAATTAAGCGTAAGCGCGAATTTGGATGGCTGAAGGTATACGCGCTGGGACATCCGTATCGGGCTATTACAGACCATATTATAAAACCGCTGTGATATCCATTTGAGACATGTATTTTTACCCAAGTTTGGTTCATGGCGAACCCCAGCTCCGGGATCGTACCAAAATTCGTTCTGATTCTTTGGATATCACAACGTTGTCCGAACCGTGGTTATCTCAATGTATCACAGGTGAGTCAGTAAGGTAGTCCACCCCAATATGTTGTATTTCCGTTATAATTTGATATGCTATGAAAATCCCAGCCTGAGCGACCACTGTTTATGTGCGTCCAATCGGATCGATAGCGACTAACAGAATTACAAATCAAGATCGATTTTCGAATACCGACCCTATTGTTGAAACATGCCTCATTTGCGGATAATGCAAATATGTTTGATTGCCAAAAATTACGGTAAGACGTAGTGCAAGGTATGATTTTAATCCTTTTTCTTTATCGCCACGTCCTTGGCCGCGAAGTGGGCGATTTGGGCCAAGTCATCCGTGCCCGCAAGTCCGCTCGCCTGCC